>JASFRP010000573.1:0-3397 GCA_050114895.1 Gemmatimonadota bacterium | reverse complement strand
CGAAGCGATTCTCCTCCCCTTTGAGGAGGCGCCGGACGTTCGCCCGGTGAGCCCAGAAGACAAACGCTGCCAGGGCCACGGTGAAGATCAGGAGGGCCTCTCCGCCCCTGTGCGGGAGAAAGAGGAGGGAGAGGGGAAGAGCGACCGCGGCCGCCAGGGAGCCCAGGGAGACGATGCGGGTCGTGAAAGTGACCCCCATCCAGACCAGGAGAGCCACCAGAACACCCCACGGGGCCAGACCCAGGAAGGCTCCTGCGCTGGTGGCGATCCCCTTCCCCCCCCTGAACTTCACCCAGAAGGAGAAGACGTGACCCAGAATCGCCGCCCCGGCATATCCCAGGGTCCATACCCAGGTGGAAGTGTAATCGTGCTGAGGGAAGAACCAGACAGGGAACCACCCCTTCAGGACGTCCACGAGGGCCACGGGGACCGCCGCCTTCCAACCCAGGGCCCTGAACGTGTTGGTGGCCCCCAGGTTCCCGCTTCCCACCTTCCTCAGATCCACGTCAAAGAAGAACCGGCCCACCCAATAGCTGGTGGGTGTGGAGCCCAGGATGTAGGCCAGAAGAAGAAAGAGTACGGGCGTCATGGCGTTGGGCCCCTCTGGGGCGTTTCGGGTCAGGTTCCCTGGCTCTTCCTGATGCGGATCCGGATGGGGGTACCCATGAAACCCCATCGAGCCCGAAGGCTATTGTGCACGTAGCGAATGTAGTGGGCCGGGATCTCCTTCGGGAGGTTGGAAAACACGACGAAGGTCGGAGGCGCCACCGAAACCTGGGTACCATAGCGGAGCTTCACGGGCCTGCCCCGAGAATGCGGGGGGGGCTGATGCTGCACCAGGCGTTCCAGCGCCTCGTTCACCTCGTGGGTGTCGATGCGTCGGTGCCGTTCTTCCTGAACCTCCAACACCAGATCCAGGGTCTTTCGAATCCGCTGCCCCGTCAGGGCCGACCCGAAGAGGATCGGGACCCATTGCAGGAAGGGTGCCTTTTGCCGCATGGCCTTCTCCCTCGCCGGTGCGGTGTGGGTGTCCTTCTCCACGAGGTCCCATTTGTTCACCACCAGGATCAACCCTGCGCCGGCCTCCCACGCTTGCTCCGCAACCCTCAGGTCCTGAACTGCCAGCTCCTCTGTGGCATCGACGAGGAGGAGGCAGACGTCGGCTTCCTGCACCACACGAGCGGTTCGGAGGGAGCTGTAATACTCCAGGGAGTCTGTGATCCGTGACTGGCGACGGAGGCCGGCAGTGTCCACGAAGATCAGGGTCTTGCCGTGGTACAGCATGGGGGTGTCCACCGGATCCCTTGTGGTGCCAGCCGCCTCGCTCACCACCACGCGGTCCTCGCCGAAGAGGCGGTTCACGAAGGAGGACTTTCCGACGTTGGGCCTTCCCACCACGGCCACGCGGACGGTTCCTTCGTCCTCCTCCTGTTCCTCCACCTCGGGGAACCTCGCCACGATGGCATCCAGGAGATCGCCGGAGCCCTTGCCCGAGATGGCGCTGAGGCGGTGTGGCTCCCCCATGCCCAACGTCCAGAAATCAAGGTGACTCTGGTCCAGAGGCAGGTTGTCCAACTTGTTCACCACAAGGAGAACCGGGCGCTGGCTCTTCCGGAGAACCTCCGCCAGCTTCTCGTCGAGGGGGTGGACCCCGGTGCGGCCGTCCACGACGAAGAGGATCACGTCCGCCTCCTCCACCGCCGCCATGGCCTGGCTTCGTACCGCCCTGTCCAGGGGCTCGTGACTTCCTTCCACGACTCCCCCGGTGTCCACCACGAAGAAGCTCCGGCCGGTCCACTCTGCCTTGGCGAAATTGCGGTCCCGTGTCACGCCCGGCGTATCATCCACGATGGCCATGCGGCGCCCCAGAAACCGATTAAAGAGAGTGGACTTCCCCACGTTCGGGCGACCCACGACGGCCACCACAGGGATCTTCTGGCTCACAGGGATCTCAGGGCTTCAGTGATTTCCAGGGCCGGTAGGACCCTGGCCGGAGCCACGGCCTCCCTGAATTCCGGCAGGGAGAACGAATCGATGAAGAGGTCGTCAGCGTTCAGAGCCTCCCGGGGGAGAAGAATCACGTCGGTCGGCTGTGGATCAGCCGCCGCCGCCAGGAGGTCCCTTCCCCCCAGCAGACCGGCCACCGTTACCATCTCCCCATAGAAACGGTTCACGACCTTGTGGACCAGGACGGAAGCGCCCGTAGCCGCGGCGATTCTCGGGGCCATTTCCGTCATGAACGGCTCCATGGATTCCCCCGTGAAGATCCGGATCCGTCGGCCTTCCAGGCGGGGCACGTCCCGAATCCCCTTCTGGAACTCGTCCAGGAATCTTGCCACCGCACCGACCCCGTTCTCCGTCAGGTCCCACTGGTCGTAATGGGCCAGGGGTGGAAGGGGAAGGCCACCCCGCAGATACATCTCGTCTGCGGCGTATACCCATCCCTGGCCCCGCTCCTTTCGGGCGCCGTCCCTGAACCGCTGCACCTGGGCCACCGCCTCTCGGGCCTCCCCGGGGTTGAGAAGACGAACGGGCCGGTTCACGTTGTACTTCGTGAGCCCCACCGGGACCACCGACAACGTCCTTACCCCTTCCCCCAGCCCGAAAAGGTCGGACATGGTCCGATCCAGGTGACGTCCCTCGTTCCATCCGGGACAGATCACGGCCTGGGTGTGGACCTCCAATCCACCGTCCAGGAGGAAACGGAGCTGGTCCAGGATGAGTCCTGCCCGCTCGTTCTTGAGGAGCCGGATCCGGACTTCAGGCTCCGTGGCGTGAACGGACACATAGAGGGGAGAGATCTTCTGATCCACCAACCTCTGGAGCCCTTTCGGGCCTAGATTCGTGAGGGTGACGTAGCTTCCGTACGTGAACGAGAGACGGAAGTCGTCGTCCCGCAGCCAGAGACTCCGGCGGGCGTCCTTGGGGTTTCCGTCGATGAAGCAGAAGACGCACTCGTTTGCGCACTCCCGAACCGCGTCAGGGGCGGGGACGATCCCAATGGCCTCCCCCTCCTCTCGCTGGAGCTCCACCACCTGGACGTTCCCCGAAGGGGAGACCGTCTCCAGAGCGAGATCCATATCCGCCAGAAGGAAGGTCAGGTCGATACCATCACGGACCCGCTCGCCGTTGATTCGGACGATGCGGGTCCCGATTTCCAGCTGGAGCTCCTCTGCGATGCTCCCGGCCTCGATCCCGGCGATGCGGACCACGAAATCCAGTCTCTGAATGGTGGGAGATAGCGGCCAGAAAGTATAGGAAGAACGGGGGTTTTGTTCAATTGAACGCAGGCGAAGGAAGGGTGGCGTTTCTCGAAGGATGGCGTCATCTTTCCCCGTCCGTTTTTCTGGAACCGGCCTCGACCGTATACGGTTCAGCATGACAGCGCAGGGAATGG
>JASFRP010000572.1:0-3401 GCA_050114895.1 Gemmatimonadota bacterium | reverse complement strand
CTCATGGGCACGCTTCTCCTCTTCGGCTGTTCCCTCTCCGGCTGCGGCGGTGGCCCCGGGGGAGCCGCGACACCGGTGCCGGAAAGCCCCCATCCCCAGGAGAATCCCTTGCCGGACAGCCTGAAGACCGTCGAAGCCGACTCCTTGCCACCGGAGACCCCCGTGGAACCCCCGCCCCCGGCTTTCGACTCCTGGGCCGACTCCGTTCTGTCGACCCTGAGCCTGAGGGAGAAGGCCGGTCAGCTCATGATGCCCTGGGTCCTCTCCGACTTCGCTCCGGAGGGCTCGGAGAGCTTCCGCAGGATTGTCGGGTTGGTGGAAGAGGAGGGAGTGGGTGGGGTGATCCTCTCCGTGGGCTCGCCCACGGAGGCCGCCGCGAAGGTGAACGAGCTCCAAACCCGGGCGCGACTGCCCCTTCTGGTGGGTGCGGACCTTGAACGGGGTGCCGGATACCGTTTCAGGGGGGCGGTCTATCTCCCCGGGGCCATCTCCCTGGGAGGGGCGACGGAGTTCCCTTCCTTGATGGCTGTAGGGGCTACCGGGGATGAGGCGCTGGCCCGGGAGATGGGTCGGATCACCGCACGGGAGGCTCGGGCCCTGGGGATCCACACCCCCTTCGCCCCGGTGCTGGACGTGAACAACAACCCCGAAAACCCCATCATCAACGTCCGCTCCTTTGGGGAGGACCCGCATGAGGTGGCGCGACTGGGGCGGGCGTTCGTAGAGGGAGCCCAGGAGGAAGGCGTCATCGCTACCGGCAAGCACTTTCCCGGGCACGGAGACACCGAGACCGATTCCCACCTGGACCTTCCGGTGATCCGGGTCGCCAGGGAGCGCCTGGAAGCCGTGGAGCTGCTCCCCTTCCGAGCCGCCATCGACGCGGGCCTGGGGGGGATCATGACGGCTCACGTGACGGTCCCGAACCTTAACGGCGGAGGCAATCTTCCCGCCACCCTCTCCAGGATGGTTCTGACGGATCTCCTTCGGGATGACATGGGGTTCAAAGGAATCGTGTTCACCGACGCCATGGACATGTTGGCCATCGACCGACGGTTTCCCCGGGGTGAAGCGACGGTCCGGGCGCTGGAGGCCGGGGCAGATGTCATCCTCATGCCCCCGAACGTGGGGGTGGCCATACAGGCGTTGGTGGATGCGGTGGAAGAGGGGCGGATCCTGGAGGATCGCCTGGACCAGTCCGTGCTCCGGGTCCTCCGGGCCAAGGAGCAGGTGGGTGTGAACCTGAATCGAGAAGTGCCGATCCGGGAGGTGGGCAGGAAGGTCGGCATTCCCGAGCATGAAGCGGTGGCCCAGGAGATCGCGGACCGTTCCCTGACCCTCCTGAAGAACGGGCGGAACCTCCTACCCCTTCGGGGCACACGGACAGCTCGGGTTCTTTCCGTGACCTTCCGGCGTCCCTCGGACCTCCTGGCCGGTCGGTTTCTCAATGCCGGACTCCGGGCCAGGTATCCCCGCCTGGTGACCAGGGAGCTGGACGCCAACACTCCCGTCGAGCTCTATGAAGCCCTCCGGCAGAGGGCCCGAGCCAGCGACCTGGTGGTCGTGTCCCTGTATGTGTCGGTGGTCACCTCCTCCGGGAGCGTGGCCATTCCGGAGGAGACAGCTGAGTTCATCCAGGACCTGGCGCGAAGGAACGTCCCCCATGTGGTGGTCTCCTTCGGAAATCCCTACCTCCTCCCGGAGTTCCCCGATGCCCAGGCGTACCTCCTGGCCTGGAGCGGTGCGGAGGTGACGCAGAAGGCGGTGGCCCGGGCGCTCTTCGGGGAGATCCCCATCCAGGGCCGGACTCCCACCCGCATCCCTCCATTCTTCGTGATCGGTGACGGAATCCAGGTTCCCCGAAGGGAGACGCCCCGCGATGACTGATCTTTCCGCCCCCCGGGATCCAGAACCGTCTCCTCCCGAGAGCCCCTCCCAGGGGCAGGAGAGGAGGCTGTCTCCGGTTCCCGGGGGCCGGAGGTCCCCGGCGGCCCCGCGCCTCCTGTTCTCGTTCCTCCTGGGGATGGGGCTCGCCGGATGCGCCTCCGGCGGAGGGACCCGGGCCGGGCCCGTCCCGGGCTCCCCGGTCCCCCTCTCGCCGACCCCGGAGGGCGAGGCGTGGGTGAGGGAGACCCTGGCCTCCCTCACGCTCCGGGAGGCCATAGGCCAGCTCATCATCCCCTGGATGCCCGGGGCCTACACCTCCACCACGGGGCCGGAGTTCCAGGAGTACGCTCGCTACGTGGAGGAGGCCGGCGTGGGAGGCGTGTCCATCTCCATCGGGCTGCCCCATTCCTACGCCGCCAAGCTGAACGCCCTGCAATCCCGTGCGAAGATCCCCCTTCTGGTGACATCCGACTTCGAGAGCGGGGGGCCGGGGATGCGGATCAACCACAGCTACGCCCTCCCCACCCTGCTTCCCCAGGGCGGGGGAACGTCATTTCCCCCCACCATGGCCTTCGGGGCCATCGGGGACGAGAGGTTCACCCGGGAATACGCACGAATCACGGCGGTGGAGGCTCGGGCAGTGGGCGTCCACCTGAACTTCGCCCCGGTCCTGGACGTGAACTCGAACCCCCTCAACCCCATCATCAACACCCGCTCGTTCGGGGAGGACCCCGAGGCGGTGGCCCGCCTGGGAGCGGCGTATCTGGCGGGAGCCAGGGAAGGGGGGATCCTCACCACCGCCAAGCACTTCCCCGGCCACGGGGACACGAAGACCGATTCCCACGTGGAGCTTCCCGTGGTGGAGGCGGACCGAGCCCGGTTGGAGTCCCTGGAGCTGATTCCCTTCCGGCGGGCGGTGGAAGAGGGGGTGGATGCAGTCATGACGGCGCACGTGGCGGTGCCCGGGATCCTTGGCCCCGGAGCCCCCCCCGCCACCCTCTCCCCCTACTTCCTCACGGGGCTTCTCCGGGAAGACATGGGATTCCACGGGCTTCTCCTCACCGACGCCCTCCGCATGGGAGCGATATCGGAAGGGTACGGAGTGGGGGAATCGGCCGTGCTCGCCCTGGAAGCGGGGGCCGACGTCCTCCTGGCCCCGGAGAACGTCTGGGAGACCCTGGATGCCGTGGAGGCCGCCGTGCGGTCGGGGCGCCTCACGAGACAGCGGCTGGACGCATCGGTGAGGCGGATCCTTGAGATGAAGGCACGATTGGGGCTCCACAGGCACCGGGCGGTGGATCTGGATCGTATCCAGGAGGTGGTGGGATCCGGAGCCCACCTGGCCTTCGCCGACTCTGCGGCCACGAGGTCCATCACCCTCCCCAGGGACCGGGACGAGCTGATTCCGGTGGATCCCAGGAGGACGCGGACGGTCCTCCACGTGGTCTACGCCCGAAGCGCGGACCTTACGGCGGGGATCGCACTGGGAAACCTCCTAGCGGAGTATTTTCCAGGGC
>JASFRP010000571.1:0-3403 GCA_050114895.1 Gemmatimonadota bacterium | reverse complement strand
CCCGATAGCGTCCGTGTGCGGTGAAGGCCAACCGGGGGAGGGGGGAATCCGCTTCAGACTCCGAGCCATGCACCAACGCCCCTCCAATCCCCCGAAACCAGACTGGCCACGATCTCAGGGGTTGCACCCAGTCGCAACAGGGTGCGAACAAGAAGATCCATGCTTACAGACGGATCAGCGGCCTCCATTTTGGCAACCCGGGATTGGCTGGAACCGATGGCTTCTGCCACTTCGGCCTGGGTGAGGTGTCTTTGGACCCGAAGAGCCCGAAGCCCATCGGACAAAGCCATCTTCATCTCCACGAGCGCAACCTCGGCCCCTGTGAGATTCAGGAACTCCTCAGCGGTGCCGACCTTCCAACCCGAAGCCTCGAGAACCTTTCGCCTGTCGTCTCTCATCACGTTTCCCAGAATCAGATCGCCTCGAAGAAGGCTCGAAGTCGCCGCCGACAGATACCGATGATTCTACTCGGCGTCTTCCGGCTCTTTTTCTCAAACAGGTGGAGGATGACGATTGCCTCCTCCGCCAAATGTTAGACGATCCGCCAGCTTCTCCGATCATCGACAATTCTCAGTTCATAGCAGCCGGTTCCGATGCCGGGCATTGCCCGGGAATGAGGCATCCCGAGTTCCTCGCCCCTCTGCAATCACCGGAGAAGTAACCCGGCTGAAATCCGCGCTGACGATGAGAATGGAGGCGTCTTAATCTCCCCGTGAAGCCAGACCAGGGGCTTGTCGTGCCGATGATCCATGATATGTCAGATCCGACATTACCACAAGGGTCGAAGGGTGGCCAACGATGACTCGAAACTGCCTGATGGGAGGGGCAAGAGAAGGGTTGGGCGGGCCGCAGATCAACTTCGGATTTTTCCGTACACCGGTTCCTCCTGTAACGAACCTCTACGTGGCGTGTTCATGTTCACCGAGCGGGAACTCCTTCAGAGATTCCCGGGGGAAGGCATAGACCAATATCTCGAAGAACCTCCGGGAAGCGGGGGTCCTGGCCCAAGAAGTCGGAGTATTCTCGCCAGTTGAGATAGACAAGCCCGAATCCACGGTCCGCGATAGCCGCAGGAATAAGGTCCATCGCTCTGGAGTATGCGCCGAAATTAAAGAACTCGCGCCACCCCATGCCTGAGGCCTCCATGAGCTCCAGGACCTCCGGGGCCGTGCCCGGTTCCAGGAATGCCGCCCTGAGAACAGCCCAGATAGAGTCCTCGGTTTCGCTCCTGGCAGGTCCCGCAGCGATTCTCCTGTCCATCATCTCCATCATGCTTCTTGCTACTGCCCTAGCCTCGTCCTGGCGGTTCTCCTCCAACAGCAGGCTCCACAGAGCATAGCCCTGCAGATAATCCGGGTCTAACTCAAGCAGATGCCTAAACTGTGCTTCCGCCTCACGGAGCTGACCGGTGTTCCAGTAGCTGAAACCGAGCAGGGCGATCGCATTCCTCAGGGACGGGTCCACCAGCACAGCTTGCCTGGCAGCGCTTAACCCTTCTTCGTAACGGCAGAGAGAATTGAGGAGTTCAGAATACCAGGAGTGGGCGTCGGCGTTGCTTGGGCTGAGTTCAATGGCGCGAAGGAAATGCTCTTCGGCCGTGGCCCAATCCCAGTCGTAAGTGTAGGCGATATATCCCAAGACAGCGTGGGCTTCGGATAGGTCTGGAGACAGGGCCAGGGCTCTCGCAGCTGCTTCTTTGGCTTGCGCATACTCCTCATGGTGATTGGTTGGCCACGTGGCGTATTGAGGAAGCACCATGTGCGTTGCAGCGAGGCCCGCGAAGGCAGGAGCGAAGAGTGAATCTCGCGCAATGGCTTCTCCAAAGAAATCCAGGGCTTGGAGGAGGGAATCAGGTTTTCGGGACAGCCAACGACTCCGACCCAGCAGATAGAGATCGTATGCCGCGAGGTCGTCGGTGGACGCCAGCCCAATTCGGGCCCTTTCCTCCGGAGTCAAGAACGCGCCAACCTCAAGAGCTACCCGCTCGGCGATCTCCGTATAGATGTCCAGAAGGTTAGAAACGGTCAGGGAGGTGTCGAAGCTGTTGGCCCACACCTGGCTTCCGGTGGGTCCATCGAGGAGCTGGAACGTGAGACGAATTCGGTCATCGGCCTTGGTTACGCTGCACTCAGCGACAAACTCGACCTGCAGGGCCTCGGCGATGACATTCGTTGCCGGAGGGTCCTCCGAATATCGGAGAACCGAGGTGCGGCCGGTTGACCTCAGGCCTGCGATTTTTGATAGGCTAAGGAGGATCTCGTCATGAAGACCGGGGGCGAGGTATGCATCGGCCGGGTCTGGGCTGTAGCTGTCGCAGACCAACACGGCGATCCCAGGTCTGGAGTCCATTGTTGCAGATACGTTGGATGGGGCCTCGGGCCCACCGTCAACCTGATCACGGGACAGGAGAGCAAGAGCGACCCCCGCCACAACCAGGAGGGAAGCCACCATTAGGAGTTCTGGCCCGCTGACACGTTGCCGCCCCTTTTCCCCGTGATACCAGGCCAAGATCAGGGTGATGAAGAACCCGACTGCGGTGAGGGCGAGTATGACTCGCTGGACCGTGGCGCTAAGAGCCAATGGCCCAGCCAGGGCATCCAACAACTGGAAAACCACAAAGGCGCCTGCCAGATAGGCAAGCGCCCATTGCACGAGCTTCCGTTCCCTCAGTTTCTCGAGCGCCACAGCGAGCTCCGGCGATTCGGTTCAGGGGGGAGGGCTGGCAGACTCAAAATCCGGCGGTGATGATTGAGCCGCAAGCTTCCCCCTCTTCCCTAGTCAGGAACGGAAACCAGAAGGGCCCACGCCACGTAACAAACCATTCGGTTCCCGGCCGGAGCCGGGCGTCCGCCTGATCGCCTCTATCATGCAAACACCGCCCGGCGAGGTCCCGGAGGGCCGGGCCCGTGGTGTTCAGGATACTGTCACACAGGTTCAGAGCGAAAGCGAGGCCTGAGGGCCCGCGCGGGGCGTTACTGCGAAAACCCTGCACGAGAGAGTCTTTTCAGTTCTTCCCAGCGACACTGGCTGGCTCAACCGTAACCCGATCCTGAGCCAATGCGCTATAGAATGAGGCCCAGTGAGGTGGGAGGAAGGAGCGGTAGAGCCAGGCCGCGTCCTCCTCCCGGCCCGAAGCCTCCAGGAGCGTGGCCAGGAAATAGCGGATGGCCGGCTCCGGGTACCACTCCCCCTCATCGGCGTCGTGGATCAACCACAAGTCGTAAGCCCGGGTGGCCGCTGCCAAGGCGGCCTCTGCCTGTCCCCGGCGGGCGGCCATCCGGGCTTCGATGTCCGCTGCGAGGGATTCGTTCCACTGGGGGATGATCCCGCCGCCGGGAAGGGCGAGGAACGCGTCCCGGTAGGCTGCGGCCCGGGTTGCGTCCCCCAGGGCCGCATGGTAGGC
>JASFRP010000570.1:0-3404 GCA_050114895.1 Gemmatimonadota bacterium | reverse complement strand
CTCCCCTGAAGGAACCGCTGCACCGGCCCGGTCCATCACCACCAGAGTAGCCAGGGATACCACCCTCCCCGGTTCCTGCCAGGTGTCGAGGGCCGTAGCCTGGTCGGCACCCATGATGAAGAAGATCTCCGCCTCCGGGTGTCGCTGCCGGAAATGGGTGAGGGTATCGACCGTGTAGGACGGACCCCCTCTGCTCAGCTCCACCTCGCTCACCCCGAAGCGGTCATTCCCTGCCGCCATGGCCAGAACCATCTCCAGCCGAACCCCCGGCGGGGAGATCTCCCGGTCCGTCTTGTGTGGTGGCACACGCGCCGGAACGAAGAGGAGACGGTCCAGATCAAGGGCCTCAGCCACGTCCTGGGCCACCACCAGGTGGCCGATGTGGGGAGGATCGAAAGTGCCTCCGAAGAGACCCAGTCGGAGGTCCGGCACCTTTCAGGGGCTCCTGCCCTGGACGGGTCCACTCGGTGGCCCACCACCCTCGCCCCCATTTGCCCTCACCTCCCGGGCCTCATCCGAGTCGGGAAAATCCCTCAGAAGGCGTTGCCGAGCCTCCTCCGCTTCCCTTTCCCAGCCGATCTCGGTGTAGGACTGGTAGAGCCGGAGGAGGGCCTGAGCGGCGGCCGGGGTTCGGGGGTATAGGGTGAGGAGCCCGTTGTAGTAGATGATCCCGGAGTCGTACAGCTTGCGCCTGAAGTAGAAATCCCCACGGCTCAACTCCTTTCGGGCCAGTTTCTCCCTCATCTGGTCCCGGAGCTGTTCCGCCTCGATGGATACCTCGGAGCCCCCGAAATCCTGCACCACGTTATCGCAGGCATTGAAAGCCTGGAGGGTGTAGGCCTGATCTCTCTGGATATGGGGTGATAGGGCAACGTAGGACTTGCAGATGCCCAGGGACGCTTCGGGAGCCCGGACATCTCCCGGATGCCGATCGATGATGCGGCTGAACTCCGACGCGGAGGTGAGGTAGTCCTCCCGGTTGAAATAGGCCCGAGCCAGGTAGAGACGCGCCTCCACGATTCGGGCATTCGTCGGGTCCTCATACAGGAAACGCTCGAAGACCCTCACCGCTTCATCCCAGTCGCCGGCTTCGAAGTCCCGCGCGCCCAACTCGAACATCTGATCCGCATCCATGCCCTGGTACGGAGGTGTCGAAGCACACCCTCCCAGGAATGCGCCCAGGAGAAGGACGGCGGCGGCTTGTGAGCGTCGAATCTGCATCCTAAACGAGTACCCGCGAATGGCTCCAGGGTTCGCAGGGAAGGCCCTCCCAGCGGAGCTGGGGCACCCTCCGGTTAGCCTTGTAAGATGGGGGTAGAAGCGTTCTGCGGGAACCCCACCCCCGGGTGCCCGAGCCCTCCGCCCCGGGGGCGCCATCGGCAAGGAGGGGGGACCCTCGATCCTCCCGGCCCGCGCCATCAGGCAGCGTAGAACGATCGGATACTCTCCGCCACTTCCATGATCTGTCCCTCGGTCAGCTCCGGGAAGATGGGGAGGCTGACCACCTCTCGGGTCAGGCGCTCCGTGTTCGGAAGATCCCCTTCCCTGCCTCCGAGGGAGCTGAAACACGCCTGGAGGTGGAGGCCCAGGGGATAGTAAAGGCCGTTCCCGATGCCTCGCTCCGTCAGAAAGGCCCTCAATTCATCCCTTCGATCCACCCTGACGGTGTATTGGTTGTATACATGGAGCTGTTGGGGGAGAGCCACGGGGGTCCGCACTCCCTCCACCCCGGCCAGCACCTCATCGTAGAGGGCCGCATTCCTTCTCCGGAGCCGAGTCCAGCGGTCCAGATGCTTCAGCTTCACCCTGAGCACCGCGGCCTGGAGGGCGTCGAGCCGGGAATTGGTCCCTACCATCTCGTGATGGTACATCTGCCTACCGCCGTGGACCCTGAGCTTCGCCACCTTCTCTGCCAACTCCTCGTCCGTCGTGGTGACGATGCCACCGTCCCCGAACCCCCCGAGGTTCTTCGTGGGGAAGAAGGAGAAGGCTCCGGCGTCTCCGGCCGATCCAGCCATGGCTCCGCCCTGGCTGGCCCCGATGGCCTGGGCGGCGTCCTCCAGGACGAAGGCCCCTCGCCGGGACGCCAGGGCCCGAATCTCGTCCATGGGGGCCATCTGCCCGTAGAGGTGGACCGGAACCGCGGCTCGGGTTCGGGCTGTCCATGCCGCGTCGAGGGTCTCTGCCGTGACATTGAAGCTGGCGGGATCGACGTCGCAGAAGACGGGCTTGAACCCGGCATTCCACACGGCTCCCGCCGTGGCGAAGAAGGTGAAAGCCGGTATGACGACTTCGTCACCGGGGCGGGGATCCAGCGCCCTCAGGGGAAGGAGGATGGCGTCGGTGCCGCTGGCGACGCCCACGGCATGGGGAACGCCGACGTAGGCGGCGATCTCCCCCTCCAACCCCTGGACTTCCGGGCCCATCACGAAGCCCTGGGAAGTGACGACTCTTTGGATCGCTTCATCGATCTCGGTCCGGATGGACCGGTACTGAAGGGTCAGGTCCAGGAAGGGGACGGACATATTCTCTTCGGCTGAAGGTCAGGTGGACGGTCAGGTGGACGGTCCAGGGGTCCCGTCTCGAGGGCTCGGAGACGCCACCTCATCCCCGGCGACGACCCCCGGAGGCTCGGGTCTCCGCCGGATCCGGTGGAAAGCACGACTCCGGGGTCTCTCCGGGTCGCAGGAGGCCGGGAATGGTGCCGAAACGGATCTGGTCGATGCGCTCCTCGGCCCGGGCCACCAGAGGGCTCGTCCCGGAAGGATCCACCACCGGCACTTCCATGAAAGCCTCGATGGCCGCCTCGCACTCCCCCCGATGACCCAGGATCTCGCCCTTCTCGAAGTATCCTCTTGCAAGGTGGCTCCTGGGCTCCCCGATCTGGAGGAGGGTCTCCAGGTGGCGTAGCGCCGCCTCGTCGTCCCCCTCCTCTCGACGGATCTGGGCGAGCTCGAAGGAGCAGAAGCCCAGTCGCCAGTCCACCTCACTCCTGCGCCACCGGGGCAAGCGTTCCCGGTAGTCCTCATAGAAGACGACGGCGCTCTCGCAGTCTCCCACTTCGTCATAGGCCACACCAGTCTCGAAGAGGACCCGCGGGACGGAGTCCGGGTTCAAGGCCGAGAGTGCTTTCTGATAGAAGGGGAGCGCACGCCCGAATTCCCCGATGTTGGAGTAGTGCTGCGCCAGGGGGAGAGCGAGCTCGTCCACGCTGATCCCGGGTTTGAAGCCCAGGGCGGTTTCGACGGCAGAGGCCATACCGAACTCGTCCCCGGAGGCCGCTTCCAACCGGGCAAGGTGGACGAAGTCGGCCACGGCTTGATCGGCCAGGTTGGGATCCCGCTCCACAGCCAGCCTGAAGTATTCGCGTCCCTCGTCGATGCGTTTCAACCCGACGTAGGTGT
>JASFRP010000569.1:0-3408 GCA_050114895.1 Gemmatimonadota bacterium | reverse complement strand
GGCGTACCCGTGCAAGGGTCCGGCGAGGAGCGTGCGAAGGATGAGCATCTCCAGGGCGCCACGGAGAAGATCCCCGCGATCGTTGGGGTCCTGCCTGGTCATCTCCCTCTCCTTCCGGCTGGGCCGATTCCTTTTCCCTAGACAGACCTAGGCAATATAGAAGAGACCACTAGACAGTCAAGGGAAGGTGGATCCGGCTTCTTCTGCACGGCCGTGAGCCGACGGCCCGGCCCCACGCCCCGGAATATCGCCGAAGCTGTGTTCTTCATATCCGGTCCGCTTGTTTCCCCTGCTGATGGTTGAAGGTAGGTTGGCTTCATCCCCGGTCGAAGGAGAGTGAGCACATGAGAGGGCCGGTCGACCTGCCCAGCACCAATCCCCCGACACCCGCCCGAAACCTCCGGGCCATGGGGCTCACCCTCGTGTTCGTGGTGGGGGGCACCCCTCCAGCCCTTCATGCCCAGGGGGGAGCGACGGTGGTGGTGCGTGATCCAGCCCGATGCTCCGAATGCGAGATCCAGCTCGAGAAGGTCGTGACCCTGGGAGACCGGGAGGGACCCGGTCGGGTGATGGCCAACAGCAGAATCGCCCGAGACTCCGGAGGGAACTACTACGTGGCCCACGGAGACGGAAGCGGAGGGGCGGCGGCCGTCTGGGTGTTCGACACCGCAGGCACCTTCCTCCGGACCTTCGGAAGGAGAGGGGAAGGCCCGGGGGAATACCAGGCCATCGGGAATCTGAGGTTCCTGTCTGGAGACACGCTGGAGATCTATGACTCGGGGCTCCGCCGAAAGACCATTGTGGCCCCCGACGGGTCCGTGGTGAGTACCAGTCGCGTCGAGGTGCGTTCGTACAGCGGGGGGGTCTTCCTCGGGGACGGGCGAGTGATGGTGAATGAGCATCGCCAGACCCCCGAGCAGGTCGGCTACCCACTGCAACTCGTCGATCGCTCCGGAGAGATCGTTCGCTCCCTGGGAGCCGTCAAGCCCGAGTTCCGACCGAACGAGCCCTGGACGGTGCGAAAAGTCCTGGCGGCGGGGCCGGACGGTGCCACGGTGTGGTCCGTCGGCCGATCGAGCTATCTGATGGAGCTCTGGGACACCACCGGCGCGCGGTTGCAGGCTCTCCAGAGGGATGCGGAGTGGTTCGAGCCGTGGGTCATGGACACTCCGCTCGGCCCGGATCAGCCTCCGCCGAAGCCGGCCGTAGGCGCAGCGAAGACGGACCCCCAGGGGCGCCTCTGGATCCTGGTTCTCGTGCCGGCGGAAGACTGGCGTGCTGGGTTGGTGAGTCGAGAATGGGGATGGGACATCGACGTGTACCGGGCCTTCGATCAGATCCTGGAGGTCGTCGATCCCGCGAGAGGAGAGCTCGTCGTCTCCCGACGATTCCCGGATCGAGACTTCATCGCCTTCCTCGGCGACGACATGATCGTGAGCTACCGTGAGGACGAGATGGGCTATCCCTTCCTGGATTTCTGGCGAATCTCGTTGGTGGGCTCCTGACCGCTCCCCCTACGCCTGCTCCGCCTCCAGCCTCACGCGAAACTCCGTCCGTCCGGGCCGTGAATCCACGGTCACCTCACCCCGGCACCGGCGCAGGAGTCGACGGACGAGCTCGAGGCCGAGGCCGGTGCCTTGCCCCGGCGCCTTGGTGGTGAAGAAGGGATCGAAGATCCTGGGCAGCACCTCCTCCGGAATTCCGGCTCCGTCGTCGATCACCCGGACCACGACCCGGTCAACCTCCCTGCAAGCGCTGACATCGATCCGACCGGCGTTTGGGATTGCGTCCAGGGCGTTGTCGATCAGGCCCAGCCAGACCTGGTTGAGATCGCTACCGACTGCCCGGACCTTCGGGAGGTTCGCCTCGATCTCGAGCCTGACGTCCGCCTCCTTCGACCGAACCTTGAACGACAGGACCTCGAGGGTGTCCCGGAGGCCCTCCTCCACTTCCACGATCTCCGGCGCGCTGAGGTTGTCCATGTACGTGAAGCGCTTGACGGTGTCCACCAGCTGGTAGATCTGCGTCGCGGCGCTGCCGACGTCGGAGGCGAGGGAGTGGATCGCGCATCGGGCCGCGATCCAACGGAGTGCGGCATCCAGGGCGTCGGCCGGAACCTGGCTCGCTGCCTCGTCGAGAGCGTGGACGTCGAGGGCGGTATCGGCGAGTGGCGCCGCGAGGCCGGGGTCGGATCCATGCTGCTCCAGCCATCCGGCGATCTCGTCCTCGTGGTCCGATCGCTCGACGGGCGAGCGTGGAGGAGGGGTGGGCCACGCCAGGCAGGCCTCGCGCAGCCGTTCGATGGCGTCGACATGATGGTCCGTGAGAGCGGCCCGACCAAGGCCGCGAACGGCCTCGTCCGCTTCGGGGATGCCGGCCAGCAGGAGCTTGGCAGCACGCACCGCCGCGGAGGCGGGGTTGTTGAGCTCGTGGGCAAGCCCCGCGGCCAGCTTTCCGAGGGAGATGGCCTTCTCCTCCTGCAGGTCGCTGCTCCTGAAGTTCCGAGCCCGGTCGAGCATGAGGTGCACGACGTGCGTCGTGAACGCCGGACACTGCTGGATCATCTCGGGAAAGTACTCCACGTGGAGGGTGAGCACTTCGGTCTCCTCATCCAGGCCGATGTCGACGGTGCTCACGGTGGCCCGGGAGTACGGGAGCAGCCCGGTCACGTCACCAGCCCGCCATTCCATGACCAAACGGGGGCCCGATCCCCGGTCCCGGTGGACCGCGATGTGCCCCGAAAGAACAATGAACATCCGGTCGATGGGGTCGCCCTTGCGAAAGGGGGTATCCCCTGCTCCGTACGCGACGACCTCTCCGTGTGCCGCCAGCCACTCCAGCTCCTCCCGCGGCAGCACGGACAGGTCGGGAAAGGACACCATGCGCTCCACGAGCTCGGTCCTGGACATCGCTCCTCGCCTCCGGTAGTGAACTAGGGGCTCCGGCCTCAGGATCTGATCCATCGTGGATGCATGCTTCTGAGCCCCGGCTGATCCTATGTTAGTCCTGGGTCCGGATAATGTGCCCACTCTCACCTCGAACAGGGGATCGACGGCGAGCACGCCCCCCATTTGATGAAATCGTATCCGGGTCTGAACCGTACGTAGCTGAAAGGGAGGAACCTGATGTGCAGGATCTCCGCTCCCAATAGGACTACGTCCATCATCCAGGTCATTGGCGACGGTCTCGAGGTCTCCGGGAAGAGGCGGATCGTCCCCGTGTCGTTCCTTCCCGCGTGCCTCCTGCTGGCGGTGGTGCTCCCTCGCCCGGCCCATCCCCAGACCGTTCGGGGAGAGCTTCTGGAAGCCGGAACGGTCGTTCCCGTGGAGGGGGCGCTGGCACTCCTCCTGGACGAAGAGGGGAAGGAGAAGGGGGGGGACTTCACCGACGAGCTGGGGCGATTCGTGA
>JASFRP010000568.1:0-3410 GCA_050114895.1 Gemmatimonadota bacterium | reverse complement strand
TGGTCTGTCCGAACGGGACCGGCATGATCGCAAGGAAACCGGCTTCGGGATCGAAGAACGTCCCCCGTCCGGGAAAGTCGCCGATGATCTCCTCCACCTCGCCTCCGGGCCCATGGTGGAGGAACCGATAAAGACTCATGCGTCGGATTCCCTCGGTGCGGTGCCCCCCCTCGGCCGGTATGACTCGGACCAGGAGGGACCCATCATCGAGGGCGTCCAGGAGGGTAGGGACCGTGGATGATTCCGGCCCCGATGACCGCAAGGGAGCCGACCGGCCGAGATGTCCGTCCCGGTCGAACACGGAGAGGCGCCGGCGAAGGGCATCGAAGGCCAGGACCGAATCTCCCGGAAGGCGGAAGATGGACCGCAGCCTCCGGAACTCTCCGGCACCCGTGCCGGGGCCGCCGGCCGCGAAGAGGTATCCCCCCGTCGCATCGTAGAACCTCAGCTCATTCGCCCCGGCATCGGCCACGACGATTCGGCCATCACTCAGTCTAGCCGCATCCAGCGCCCCGTACCTTTCGTTTCCCGGATCTCCCGGTGGGATTTCGATACGCACCTGGGGTGCCTCAGCCAGACTCCAACCCTGGGACCCCGGCCACGCAGAGGAGAGACTCTCCACGATCCTGACCCCTGCGCTGTCCCTCTCCACGACGTTCGAGACCTGTGAGGGCCTCCCTCCGCAGGCTCCGAGGAAGAGAACTCCCACGATGGCCTCGATCCTGACCAGTTGCCGTCTCGGTTTCATCCTGATACTCCAGGTTCGGGGTGTTCCGAACGCTACTCCGGCCAACGGGTCCTTACAATGAGACAAGGCAGGGCCGCTTCGGGCCCTGGCCCTCCGTGCCGAGATGTCTCCTGACCCCCGCTGACTCAGCCTAACCTCCGGAACCGGTCGGGGAAACACTTCCATGTCGCCCGGGAGGCGAGCTTCCACTCACCTCCTCCTTATCCGAAAGCGCCTTGTTCTCCTCCTGCCGCGGGCCTACAGTCCGAAACCGGCCTTTGGCCCTGTGACTCACACTCGGTGCTCAGCGTCCATTTGGAGCTGGAGGGAATCCCCATGACCACCATCCTCGTTCTCGGCGGAACCGGTCTGTTGGGTCGACCGGTCGTCGAGCGTCTGCTCCACGACGGTTTCCAGGTTCGCCTCCTGGCTCGGGACCCCGGAAAGGCCAGGAGGATCTTTCGGGATTCAGCCGGCATCGTCGGCGGGGACGCCACCCGCGTCGACGATGTGGAGCAGGCCATGGAGGGGTGCCAGGGCGTTCATGTCAGTGTGGGTGGTCCGGCCGACCAGGTCAGCGCAGCGCACGTCGCGGCCGTGGCTCCAGGGAGCGGAGTCCAACGGATCACCTACCTTTCGGGATCGACGATCGCCGAGAAGCACCGGTGGTTTCCCATGGTCGCGCAAAAGCTGGCCGCAGAAGAGGCGCTGCGAGGCTGTGCGGTGCCCTCCACCATCCTCTGCCCCACGTGGCCCATGGAACAGCTCCCCAGGTTTGTTCGGGAGGGGCGCGCAACCGTCATCGGTAACCACCCCACGCCCCTGCACTGGTTCGCGGCGGCAGACCTGGCGCGCATGATCTCCACCGCCTTCCGGAGAGAGGAGGCGGCCAATACCCGTCTGTACGTTCACGGGCCCCAGGCGCTGCCCATGCGGGAGGCGCTGGAGCGCTTCTGCCGCGCCGAGCACCCCGACATCCAGGTCACGACCTTGCCCGTCGAGGCCGCCCGGGCCGCCGCGAAGACATCCGGCGACCCCATGTTGGGGTTTGTCGCAGAGATGATGGCCTACTTCGACCAGGCCGGCGAGCTGGGTGACTCTGCGGAGGCGGACCGGCTACTGGGTCCGAATACCATTACACTGGATCGATGGCTACAGGGGCGATCCGGCTAAGACGTGGACTCGCCGGTAGGTAGGGTTCTCCCGTCCGGATTCAGGGGAGCGGAAGAAGCACCCGGGACCATGTCTTCCACCACTCAATCGCCATCTGAAACTCTTCCTTCCTCGGAAACCGACCCCGGCTCCCCGTCCGCCCCGTGGGAGTGACTCTCCAAGACTCGGGGGTTCTCTTCCTCTGCCGCCTTCAGGCGCAGGCGCTCGAGGGCAGCGTTCTCCCCATTCACTCCGAAGACGGTGAGCCCGATACCCAGGCCCATCATCCCCCCGCCCAGGGCAGCCTCCATCAGCCATCCCCAGACCGGGTAGAGGGCCTCCAGCAGGTCCCGGTCGATGAGAAGACCGCCGAGGACGGCGACGGATAGCCCGATGAGCACCGCCACAAGTCGGATGGTCTGGACCACCAACGGGTCTTCACGCATGAGACGGCTCCGTCTTAGGCATGGGTCGCCGGCATGGGTCTCCGCCCGTCAATCATCCTCATGCGGATCCGTCCGCCAGCCGCTCCCGTACAAATCGGCCCAGCTCCTGGATGGAATCCCGGGCCTCCGGAACCACCCTTGCAGCCCCTTGAAACACGTGCCAGAGTCCGGGCCACACCTTGAAGTCCACTTCGACTCCCGCGGCCACCGCATGTTGGGCGAGTCGCTGGGCGTCGCTCAGGAGAACCTCGTGATCCCCGACCTGGATCCACATCGGAGGGAGCCCCGCCAGCTCCATTTCCGCGGGCCGGAGGAGTGGAGCGTCCCGGGGGTGGTCACCCAGGTACTGGGAGGCAGTGAACCGACATTGAGACCGGGACACGAGGGGATCCAGCGCGGCCCGAGTCTCATAGGACTCCCCGTCAAGGCCGATCCAGTCGGTCACAGGCGACAGGAAGAACGCCGCGCACGGGAGGGGAATCCCATCCCGCTGCACGCGAAGGAGGGCCTGAAGGGCCAGGCCGCCTCCCGAGGATTCCCCGCCCAGGACGATGCGGGACGGTGAAAAACCCTGATCCAGTAGCCACCGGTACGCCACCAGCGCATCCTCCAGGGCAGCGGGGAATGGATGCTCCGGTGCAAGGCGATAGTCTACCGACAGAGCCCTTACCCCCGCGGAAGCGGAGATCCGGGCAACGAGCTCCCGATGGGTCGCCGGGGACCCGCTGACGAACGCCCCGCCGTGGAGGTGAAGAATCGTCGCATCCGACCCGGCGCCGGGGCCCAGAATCCACTCTCCGGAAAGTCCGTTCAGCGCGACGGTCGAAACCTGGGTTCCCCCGGGCGGCGCCTGGCTTCGGATCAGGAAGCCGTCCAACCTCCGAAGCTCCTCGATGGAGCTCCCAGCCTTCCGATACTTCCGTCCCAGGGAATGCTTCAAGAGAAACCGCGTGCAACGCGCCCGATAGCTGGTCATGGGCCAACCCTCACCCTTGCTGCCGCCTCAAGTCCCAGCTCGTCGGCGAGAATTCCGTACATCCACCCACCGTAGAACCTCCGTGGCGTGAATCCCTCTGGGAGCCGAA
>JASFRP010000567.1:0-3412 GCA_050114895.1 Gemmatimonadota bacterium | reverse complement strand
TGGTCGGCGATGACAGCCATGTTGTCTGCGACCACCACCTTCTTGAAGAGACCGAAGACGATGCAGTAGAGGCCGATATTGAAATCCTCCCGGGTCACACGCCGGGGGGACGAGACCTGTGGGAGGAGCCGCTTGGCTCTCTCGATGGGACCGGCCACCAGTTGGGGGAAGAAGCTCACGAAGAGGGCGAAATCCAGGAAGTCCCCTGTCGGCTTCAGTTTTCCGCGGAAGACGTCGACGGTGTAGGAGAGAGTCTGAAACGTGTAGAATGAGATTCCGACGGGGAGTATGATGCGAAGGGATGGGAGATTGGCCTGAAACCCCAACGCCTCCAGGACAGAGGCGGCGCTCTCGACAAAAAACCCGGCGTATTTGAAGACACCCAGCAGCCCGAGGTTCACCGAGACGGAGAGTGCCAGGAGCCGCTTCTTGCGGGCTTCGTCGGTGTCGGCCGACCCCAGGCGCAGACCCACCGAGTAGTCCACCAGCGTGGATATCAGGATGAGGCTCAGGAATCGCCAATCCCACCAGCCGTAGAAGACGTAGCTGGCCAGGAGCAGGAACCTGTTCTGCGCCTTCTGGTCGAGCCTCCAGTAGATCCCGAGGACCAGGGCGAAGAAGATCCAGAACGTAAAGCTGTTGAAAAGCATCTCGCGGCCGGGGAGGTCAGGGGTTCCGAGGCCAGTTCAAGTGTCTGGCGAGGGGCAGGGCCATCGCGCAGAGCCTCCACCGCAGGAGGCGTGCCACACATTCCACGCGGCGTCGTCTGGCCGAATCAGCGCCGTAGAGGTGGGGGGTGACCCTTCTCCCTGGCAGGTTGAGGTTGGTCAGCGGGCTGGCGAGTCCCTGCAACACCTGGGGGGGGCTGTTGCAGCGGGGCAACCGCAGGGAATCAGACGGGAGATGCCGTCCGGAGCCTGCCCAGGAGGAGTCGGAGGGGACACCCGGGGAAAGTTCGAGCCCGGGATCCTCCTACCATCCTGGATCCTCGATATACAGCTTGAAGTCGTCGATGTAGATGTGGGTCTCCTCGGTGAACCCCGAGCTTGACCAGCCCATCAGGTATCCATTCCTGAACCCGTTCTCGACGGAATGAAAGAACGGGACGGAGTGGTAGCTCATCAGCTGGGTATCATCCCGCCACATTTCGACGATGCCATCTTTGGCGGTGGCAGTGGTGGCCGGCCGGACGTGGTACCGGACGCGGATCCAAGTGCCACGGTGTTCGGTCCCGATGAAGTTGAATAGATCGTCGTACGCGCTGACCTCGTCGTCATCCGCCCACGCGGCCACGTAGGCCCCTGAAAGCCAGCCGGCATCTTTGGCAGGCCAGGTGTTGATGAACAGAAACAGTTGGTTACCCTGGTCATACCCCCTCGACCCCCAGAGGGCCAGGAACTTGTTGTGATAGGTGTTGTCGCGCCGATGCTCGTAGTTCTGGGGTACATAGAGGTAGTACTCCATCCAGAGCTCCTCCCGGATCGCGCCCATGTCGAAGCGTACCTCGGACCAGTCCTGTTCCCCTGGCCCGTTCGGCCCGAAGATGAACTCCAGGCTGTAATCTCCGGTCCGCGGATTCTCGGAGTTGACATCGACCCGTCCGCCCCCGCCACTCCATTTGAACCCGTTCTCCGTGTGGGAGCCATCTCCGGACTCGAATCCGTCGGAGAAGAGCAAGGGTGAATCCGAAACCGCGAGTTGCCCGGCTCCGTGGATTCCACTGGCCGAAGCACGGATCTCCGCCGTACCTCCACCCATCCCCGTCGCCAACCCCAAGGAGCTGACCTTGGCGACGTCCGAATCCGAGCTCCTCCAGCTGAAGGTCACACCTTCCAGTGGGTCCCCGTTCTCGTCCTTTGCTACGGCGCTGAACTGTTGCGTCGCACCGGATTGGATCGTGGCGAATTCAGGGGAAACGGCAATGGTGGCCAATCCCTTGACGTCAGTCGACTCGCTCTGGCACGCCCCCATGAAGCCGAGTGCCAGAAGCACACGGGGCCATGCCACTCCCGACAGCCCCGAATGGGAGATAGGCTTGAGTTGAAAAGCCATCGTTATGTTCCCTCGCTTCCTTCCCGATTGACCACCTGCCGGGAATCAAAGACCACCATGGTGGATTCTCACCAGCCCGGGTCGTACAGAGAGACCTTGAAGTCGTCGATGAAGATATGGGTCTCCTGCGTGAATCCCGAGCTCGACCACCCCATCAGGTATCCGTTCCTGAACCCGTTCTCAACGGAGTGGAAGAACGGGACGGAGTGATAGCTCATCAGCTGGGTGTCATCCCGCCACATTTCAACGATGCCATCTTTGGCGGTGGCAGTGGTGGCCGGCCTGACATGGTACCGAACCCGAATCCACGCACCGCGGTGTGCATCCCCGATGAAGTTGAACAAGTCGTTGTAGGCACTGACCTGGTCATCATCTGCCCATGCGGCGACATAGGCGCCGGAGATCCAGCCGGCGTCTCTGGCAGGCCAGGTGTTGATGAACAGAAACAGTTGATTCCCCTCGTCATACCCTCTCGACCCCCAGAGGGCCAGGAATTTGTTGTGATAGGTGTTGTCACGCCGATGCTCGTAATTCTCGGGGACATAGAGATAGTACTCCATCCAGAACTCCTCCCGGATGGCGCCCATGTCGAAGCGGACTTCGGACCAGTCTTGTCCCCCCGGTGGGTTGGGGCCGAAGACGAACTCCAGGCTGTAATCTCCGGTCCGCGGATTATCGGAGCTGACATAGACCCGTCCGCCCCCCCCATACCATTTGAACCCGTTTTCCGTATGTGAGCGGTCACCGGTCTCGAACCCATCGCTGAAGAGGGCACTGACCCAGACGGTGATTGTTCCGGCCCCCGTCAGCCCGGCGGCGGACGCCTGGATCTCCGCAGTGCCGCCTCCAACTCCCTTGACCAAGCCTAACGGGGTTACGGTCGCCACCGGTGAATTGGTGCTACTCCATTGGAATGTCACGCCCTCCACCGGAAGGCCGTCCTGGTCCTTCGCCACAGCCTCGAACTGGAGGGTCTCCCCGGCCAGGAGGGTGGCCGTTTCCGGTGAGACGGTGATGGACTTCACCTCCCGGACCCGGAGTTGCGCGGACCCGCTGACCCCACTCGCGGTAGCCGTGATTTCGACGTCTCCACCGGAAACCCCCGTCACCAGTCCGGCCGAAGTCACGGTGGCCATCGCCGGTGCGGAGGTGGTCCAGGTGAACTCGATCCCTTCCAGCGGAGCTCCGGTCTGGTCCGCGGCCACAGCCGTGAACTGCTGGCTCTCACCGATCATGACGGTGGAGAACGCGGGGGAGACCGTGATGGTTGTCAGTGCCCGCACCTGGAGCTGGCTGGAGCCCATGACCCCGCCCGCCGTTGCCCGGATGAGAACGTCCCCGCCCGTCACCCCGGTTGCCA
>JASFRP010000566.1:0-3412 GCA_050114895.1 Gemmatimonadota bacterium | reverse complement strand
CTACCTCCTGCTGGTGGCGGTTCTCCTTCCGTTCATCTCCGGAACCATGGCTTCGCACCCTGGAGTGAGCCCCTTCCCCTGGGAGGCCATGATGCTGACCCACATCCTGAGCGCGGAGCTCCTCTTTGTCCTCACCCCCTTCACCAAGCTGGCCCACGTGGTCCTCTTCTTCTTTGACCGGATCTCGGCGGTGCACTGGCAGCTTCGGCCCGGGGCCGGGGACAAGGTGGCGGAAGCCCTCACCGGGAGGGAGGTAAAGATCTCATGAAGGCGATTCTCGTGGACGTGACCCGTTGCACCGGGTGTGAGCGCTGCGTGGAAGCCTGTATCCAGGAAAACGGGTTGGATCCCGTCCAGGCCCAGGTGGACCGGGCCATCACCAAGGATGGGCTGTCGGAGAACCGCCTGTTGAGCGTGCCCAAGGTGACGGAGGGACGCTTCGTCCGCCTCAGTTGCATGCACTGTCTGGAGCCCAGCTGTGTGTCGGCCTGCCTCGTGGGCAGCCTCACCAAGACCCCGGAAGGTCCGGTGGTCTACGACCCGGAGAAGTGCATCGGGTGCAGGTATTGCATGCTGGCCTGTCCCTTCCACATCCCTCGCTACGAATGGGACGAGACTGTTCCCTTCGTGAAGAAATGCACCCTGTGCTTCCAGCGCCTGAAGGAGGGGAGGGCCCCAGCCTGTGTAGAGGCCTGCCCAGCAGAAGCCCTGAAGTTCGGCGAGAGGGACGGACTCCTCCGGGAGGCCCACGCTCTCCTCGCCAGGCAGCCGAGCCGGTATCTCCCCCGGGTGTGGGGGGAGAGGGAGTTCGGGGGAACCTCGGTCCTGTACGTCTCCGACGTGGACCTGGAAATCATGGGGTGGCCCGAGGCTGATGCGGAGCCAATCCCGGCCCTGACGGAGCCACTCATCTCCAAGACCCCGGCCATCGGCCTCGGCGTCATGGGGAGCATCCTGGGCCTCAACTGGGTGATCCGACGAAGAATGCGATTGGCCGCGGAAGCCGCAGGGGAAGACGGAACCGGTGATCCGAGGCGGAAGGGGGAAGGATGAGAGCCCGTGCACGGAACCTGAAGGATCTGCTCTGGGTCCTCGCTCTGGCAGGGTTGGTGGGGGGAGGGTTCCGCCTATGGTACGGCCTCGGCGCCACCACCAACCTCACCGACGCCGTGCCCTGGGGTCTCTGGAAGATCTTGAACATGGTGGCTGGCGTGGCCATCTCCACCAGCGGGTTCACGGTGGGTTTCCTGGTCTACGTCCTGAAGCTGGAACGCTTCCGGCCCCTCATGAAGCCCGCCATCCTGGTGGCCTTCCTGGGCTACGGGTGCTCCTGTGTGGCCCTCCTCTTCGACATTGGCCTCCCCCACCGCTTCTGGCATCCCCTGGTGATGTGGAACGAGCACTCTTTCCTCTTCGAGGTCTTCTGGTGCGTGATGCTCTACTTCACCGTCACGGGCATCGAGCTGGCTCCCCTCGTACTTCAGAGGCTGCGGGCCGAGAGAGTCACCCGCTTCCTGCACAAGATCGCCTTCGGCGTGGTAGTGGTGGGAATCTCATTATCGTCCCTCCATCACTCCTCCCTCGGCTCTCTCTTCCTGGTGACCCCCCAGCGCCTGCACCCCCTCTGGTACTCGCCCCTCCTTCCCCTCCTCTTCATCCTCTCGGCAATGGGTGCCGGGATGATGTTCGTGATCCTGATTCGTCTCCTCCACGCCTGCCTCTATGATCCGGAGGCGGTCCTGGGCCCCACCCACCTGGAGCGGCAGCTGATTCTCCTCCGGCAGGACCGGGAGGAGGGAGAGGGGGAGTTGAGGCGCGGTGGCCGGGACCTGCCCATGCTCACGGCCCTGGCGTCGATAGCCACCGGAATCCTGGCGGTCTATCTGATTCTGGAGATCTACCATCTCACCGTGGGAAGCACCTGGGGGATCCTGGCAGCAGGTGCATGGGAGAGCTGGCTCTACGCTGGTGAGCTACTCCTCCTCGGGGTGGTGCCCATCCTCCTGGTCTGGCTCCCGGGCACTCGGGGTTCGCTCCTCGGAGTGGGAATGGCAGCACTCTCCGCATCGGCCGGGTTGGCCCTGAACCGGGTGAACGTGGGGATATTCGGCTACTTCCGGGACGCTGGAGAAGTGTACTTCCCCTCGCTTCTGGAGTGGGTCGTCTCTGTGGGAGTCGTGGCTGCCGCCGGCCTGGCGCTCCTGTTCTTCATGGAGAGGTTCCCCGTCTTCGAGGAGGGGTGGAAGGAGCGTCGCAGCGCTTCCCGCCTTTCCTGCGCCTCCTTCGATTCCTTCTCCCGGGTCTGGGAGACGGCCCTCAGCTGGGGACCGGAGCGGATCAGCGTGGTGGCCGTCCTGGTGATCCCCCTGGCCTGGGCCATCCTGTATCCCCCCTTCAAGCACCGGACGGGACCGGAGGTCCGCCCGGCGGCTGGGATGGATGCTCAGCGGACGGCGCTCCTCATCGACGGGAACCGGGGAGGGGTCATCACGGAGTTTCCCCACAACGAGCACAAGGAACGGCTGGGCGGGGATTCCTCTTGCGTGACGTGCCACCACATGGCCCTGCCCGGAGACGAGACCACCCCCTGCTCTCGATGTCATCGGCGTATGGTGGAGCCCACCCTGATCTTCGACCACGACTTCCACGAGGAGGCCGTGGCGGAGGAGGAAGGTCTGACCGGATTGGTGCCTGAGAACCACACCTGCACCATCTGCCATTCCCAGGGACCGGCCAAGACGGCGGAGACGGCCAAGCCCTGCCTCGAGTGCCACGACGAGGATCCCGGGTGGGCCGACATGGAGGAAGGTACGGACCCGGCCCGGGCCAGGAGCTACATGGAAGCCATGCACGTGAACTGCGTGAAGTGCCATGAGGAGGAAGCGGAGATCCAGGACCGTCCAACCCTCCGGGATTGCGAGACCTGCCACCGTTCCCTCACCCCCCTGGAGCGACTGGAGTCCGGGATGGCGGTGGACAACTCTTTCGGGGCAGCTCCCGGTTCCAATCGAGACCTGGCGGGCCGCTGACCTCGCGCTTCCCATCTGGCCCCGAGCCCCCGTACGCCCTACCCTCAACATCATTGATTGTCAGCGAGTCGTAACAAATGGAGTTTTCGCCCCATCCCACGGCTCCGGAGCTCCGGCGCCCGGAGGGGGCACCGCAATCACCTGCGAAGGGAGGGTGTGTGATGGACCTGCCACGCTACAGGCACACCATCGGATGGCGGCTCGGGCCGATCTCGGCCCTTACCGCCTTCCTGCTTCTGGGGCTCGGTGCGCCTCTGGGGGCACAGAGGGTGCGTATCGAGTTCAACGACTACCATGGGTATGACGGCACCGTCGACTACATCAGGGACGTGGCCGACGAGTACCCGAACATCACCGAGCTGCTGGAGATCGGTGAGTCCAAC
>JASFRP010000565.1:0-3415 GCA_050114895.1 Gemmatimonadota bacterium | reverse complement strand
GATGCCCTGTGATACCCGGGCCCCGGGGATGATCCGGGCCGGCCCCATGCCGGTGAGGGTGGCGGCTCCCCCGGTGAACCCCACCAGCGTCTCCATGTCCCTGGTGTCGGCCACATCCAGGATGTCAGGGCCCGACATGTTCCCCTTGGAACCGGGGTTCTGGGTGGAGGAGGCGTAAACCGCCACCAGCCGGTCCTGATCCTGGAAGGGGAGAGGACTCAGGAGGACGCCGTTCACCACGGAGAAGATGGAGGTAGTGGCGCCGATGCCCAGGGAAAGGGTGAGAACCGCGGCCACGGAGAAGGCCGGGTTTCTGGCCAGATACCGGAGAGCGAAGGTCAGGTCCTGTTTCAGCTGCTCCATGAAGGGTCTTCGGTGGGGTTCCGGGTTCTTGCCGCTGGATGAGGTCCGATTGGCGGGGGAGGACGGATGCGGAACCGTGGGCCTGAGGCGCTCCCGGAGGCCCGAGGCCCCCATGTCGAAGGTGTTTCGAAGGAGAAACCTCCAGAGGACCCAGGGGCCTCGGCCCCGGGCGTCCCGATAGCAGAACTCGAAGGTCTCCCCCATGGAGGCGTCGAAGCGCTCCCTGGCCCCGGAGGGGAAGGCCCTCATAAGGAGGTTGAACCACCCCCAGGCCAGGGGGCCCGGGCCGATGGGTTGGTCCGGACCGCTTGTCTGAGAAGGACGCATATCGGTCATGAGCCCAGTGCCGGTCCCAGGGCCTCGGCCTGCCTCACCACCTTCTCGAGCCTCCGGACCTCATCGGCGGCCACGCCCCTCCCCAGATCGGTGAGGCGGTAGTAGCGCCTGGGCTTTCCCCGGTGGGACTCCCCCTCCTCCCCGGGGGAGGCGTCGGTCTCTTCCACCCATCCCAGGTCCATGAGACGACCCAGGACCCGGTACAGCGACCCGATGCCCGGGGCCAAAACCCCCTCGGACTGGGCCTCAAGGGCCTTCATGATGGCGTACCCGTAGAGGTCCCCCTGTGCCAGGACTAGGAGGATCTGGAGGTCCAGGGCCGTGAGGGGGAGGCGATGGCCGGAGGCGTTGGGCGTTCGCGTCACAGGGCGTTCTCGGTCCTGGAGGTGAAATACATTCCGAATGCATGTATTAGGACAGGGGATAGGCCGGAAAGGTTGCATGGGGTGGGGACGGAGTGGGGCGTCCCTGGGAAGGAGGGGTGGCGTGGGGCCCTTCTGCTAGCCAGAAGTCCTCCCACCGAGTGGTCCATCTTCTCGTAAGCCTCCCCCAGGGGAACCACCAGGAGGATCAGGTCACCCACCAGGATCACCCACACCTCCACCAGGCTGGGGATGACCGCCCGAAGGCCCATGATGAAGAACACGCGGAAAGCCGCCAGCACCCCGATGGTCAGGGGCGCAAGCATACCCAGGGCCGGGAGGACCCCGGTTCGGTCCGCTCCAGCTGGCTTTCCACCGGGGGACTGCGGAGGTCGGGGGGCGGTCGGAGCAGGGAAACACCCTCTTCCTCGAGGCAACCTGGGTGTTCCGAAGGGGAGGGGGCCGGACCGTCGAGTTAGTTGAGGGGCCCGGGGTCCGCCGACGCGTTCATCAATTTGGGCCGGTCATTGGGCCGGTAAATCCCGGCAGATTCCGGCACGTTTTGCCGGAGAAGCGGCAGATCGTGCGTCCTACCCGTGAAAAGTACGGCAAAATGCCGGGATTTGGCCCATTTGACAGGGGCCTTGATAAGCGTGAGGTCGGAGGTCTGAGTCTACCCAGGCCCATTGTCCAAAGTGCTTGTCCCGCTTGATCTTATCTTATTGAGCGGGACTACTTTATCTTCCTACACACGCTGAATAGGCGTGAGCTATCCCCTCCCGAGGCTCCCTCCCCTCGGCCGATCTCTCTCGATATCCGGGACCCCAGAGTTCTTCCTCCTGCTCCCTTTCCTTGACGCTTGCCCAGTCCTTAACCACATCATCATTATGTCCACAGGTGGCTGACTGGGCTGGAACGGGCAGTCTCCTCTTGTCGGAGCCATCTTTATGGCTTCCTCCGAGAGCACCGAAGAACGTCTCAGGGCCGGACTGGCTGACCGCTACCGCATCGAGCGGGAGATCGGCAGCGGGGGCATGGCCACGGTCTTCCTTGCCGAGGACCCGAAGCACCACCGCCGGGTGGCCCTGAAGGTTCTCCGGGCCGAGCTGGCGGCCGTTCTGGGAGCTGAGCGCTTCCTCAAGGAGATCGAGGTCACGGCTCAGCTCCAGCACCCCAACATCCTCCCTCTTTACGACTCCGGGGAAGCCGATGGCTTCCTCTATTACGTCATGCCCCTCATGGAGGGGGAGAGCCTCCGGGAGATCCTGGACCGGGAGCGGGAGCTCCCGGTGGATCAGGCCGTGGAGATTGCCAGGGCGGTGGCGGCCGCGCTGGACTATGCCCATGAGCGAGGGGTCATCCACAGAGACATCAAACCGTCTAACATCCTCCTCCAAGGGGGCCAGGCCCTGGTGGCGGACTTCGGCATCGCCCTGGCCATGCGGAAGGCCGGGGGCGACGAGCGCCTTACGGAGACGGGGCTTTCCCTGGGTACGCCCCACTACATGAGCCCGGAGCAGGCGGCGGGGGAAAGGGAGCTGGACCGGCGGTCGGACATCTACTCGCTGGGAGCGACGCTCTACGAAATGCTGGTGGGCGAGCCGCCCCATATGGGCAAGACCCCCCAATCGGTGGTGGCGAAGATCCTCTCGGAGACGCCCGCGCCCATTCGGAACACACGGGACCTGGTGCCGGCCAACGTGGAGGCGGCGGTAACCAAGGCTCTGGCCCGGACCCCTGCGGACCGGTTCAAGACAGCTGCGGAGTTCGCAGCTGCCCTCGTCAACCCCTCCTTTCAACCGGCGACCACTATTTCGCGGCCGAAGACTGAAGCTCAGGATCGTCCGGGCCCTGGTTTCGCCAAGCGCTTTGCCAACCCGTACTTTCTGGTCCCGTCCGTTCTGGCAGTCGTTAGTTCCGCCATCGCCTTGATCCTGGCAACGAATCGGGAGGTTCCCACCCCGCTCCCCAACATTCGCTACATCCTCGCCGCTCCGGACAGTAGCAAGCCCACCTCCAGCGCCCCCTGGCCGGCTGCGATTTCGCCGGATGGGGGCACGGTAGTGTACTCGGCCCACCGGGGTGACGGGACCTCGATGCTGTACTCCATCCGGACCGACGAGCTCGACGCCCGCCGGATTCCCGGGACGGAAAACGCGCACATGCCCTATTTTTCACCGGACGGCCAATGGCTCGCGTTCGAGATGGACGCGAATGCGTACAAGGTTCGACTGGATGGTGGTCTTCCACTGGTCATCACCGAGGCGCACAGCTCCAACGGAGCGGACTGGACGGTCCGGGATGAGATCGTCTTTGGGGCACAGGGACCTTTCAAGGGCCTTTCCCATGTGAGC
>JASFRP010000564.1:0-3422 GCA_050114895.1 Gemmatimonadota bacterium | reverse complement strand
GAGAACGAGATGACCTCGGTTAAGCTGTCCGTCATGCGTTTCGAACCATCGCTGCCCCTTTGCCAGGCCCTCTGTCTGGTCATCCTGATGGCCCTTGCGTGCGCCTCGGCACCGCCCCCCTCCAGGGCCCAGGAACGGGAGGCCTACCTCTCCCTGGCCCAGCGCTCCTACCAGCGGGGGGTGAATACTATCCCCGAGGGGATCGAGCAGTGGAAGGAGACGTGGGAGCCCACCCCGGAATGGGGTTACGCACCGCCCGACGGCGCCGCCTACCACTCCCGTGTGGCCGGCCTCTTCTATCGGCGCACCGGAGACGAGGCCTACGCCCGGGAGGCCATCCACTACCTCTCCACCCAACACGAGCTGAAGGCCTGGTTCCCGGAGGAGATGCGCGGATTCAGGCCGGATTATGCTGACGGGATCCCGACCATCACGAACTTCTTCGGGCTCTGCTACTTCATCGACGGCTACAAGCTGGTGAAGGACAGCCCGTCCATGACCGAGGAGGCGCGGGAGGCCATCGAGACCAGCATCGCCGAGTCTGCCAACTACATCTTCTTCTTCCCCGAGTGGGGCCCCCACAACCGGGCCATGCTCAGAGCCTATGCCCTCCTCCTGGCCTCCCAGGCCATGCCCGACCACCCCGACGCCCCCCGCTGGCGGAAGCTCTCCGACATCCTGGCCTCGGACAGCTGGGGGAAGTGGGAGGAGGAGGACGCCCAGATCTACCATCCGGTATGGCTCATCACACTGCTTCGCTACCAGGAGGCGCTGGGAGACGATTCCTTCTGGCAGTTCCCCACCGTCCGCTACTACTTCGACTACTTCACCCACCTCCTGGACCCCACCGGGATGGTGCCCGACTTCGGGGACGCACGCTGGCACGCCAACTGGTCGTGGTACGTGACGATCCTGGAGCGGGCCGCAGCAGTGTACGATCGGCCCGACTATCGCTGGGCCGCGCATCGCATCTTCCACGCCATGGCCCCCGCCGCGGGGGCCCCAGTGAGCGAGGGGGACGGGATGAACCTCCTGGACGCCCTCCGGTGGATGGAAGAGGGCCCCGAGGAGGCCCCCACCGCCCACAGTGAGGAGGTCATGGAGGACCTGGTGGGGAAGAAGATCGTCTTCCGGAACGGGTGGGACTCGGACTCCGACTACCTCCTCCTGAACTATCGGGATGAAGGACCCTACGCCTTCATGGGACGCGAGTTCCTCCGTCACACCATTCCCGTGGAGGAGGAAAAGATGCACCACGGGCACTCCGACGAGAACTCCATCGTCCTCATGATGAGCAACGGATCGGTCCTCCTGAACGACGGCGGGTATCGCCCCGAGATGCCCTCCGGGCCCAATGGCGAGTACCGGGCCGACTACTTCCACAATCGCCTGGTGTGGAGGAGCGGGAAGCTGGGCCGAGAGCAGGAACTGTGGGACTTTATCAGGAACTCCGGAGGCCACCGCTCCGCGGAAACCGAGAAGATCGAGTTCTGGAGAGCCGAAGACTTCGACGTGAGCCGGACCCGGGTCACCGACGAGGACGGGGGGGTGCAGCACGACCGGGTCATCACCTGGCTCCGGGGGCCCAACGTCTGGGTGGTCTTCGACATCGTGAAGTTCCTCCGCGGGGGGTACTACACCCTGGCCGACCTCTGGCACTGCACCACGATGTTGGAGGAGGGCGACGGGTACTTCGTGACCGCCGTGGACTTCATTCGGGGGCAGGACCAGCCCCGGGGGACGGTGCTGCGCATCGAGATGCCCCAGGAAGACATTCGCCGGACGGGGACCTTCCCCATCCGCCGCAACAACGAGGACAACATCGCCGTCCACCAGCACCTGGCAAGCCACTACCTGGAGGGGCAGGTAGAGACCTTCGTCACCGTCCTGACCCCGGTGCCCCGGGACGACCCTTCCGCCACGCTGGTGCGGGGAATCCGGGTGTTGGAAGACCCGGTGCACCGGACGGGGATCGGCGTGGCGCTGAATCTGGGTGGGGAGGAGATCTACCTGGGAGCGAAGACCGATCTCCAGTACGGACTTCTGGCTGCCAACAAGCGGCCCCGCTACACCTTCGAGTCCGGAAAGGTGGCCTACGGACCCTTCACCACCGATGCGGACTTCTTCGTCGCCCGGCTGGGGGAGGAGACGCTGAAGTGGTCCGGGACCAACCTGGTGGGAATGCGTTACCAGGACCGGGAGCTCTTCGCGGCGCCCTGGAACACCTTCACCCTGGAGCCTGACGACTGGGCCACGGGTTTCGGGGCGCCGAAGTGGCGCTTCTGGGAAGACACCGTAAGGCGATGAGCAGCTATCTGCGGACCGGCGTCGAGGCCCTGGACGGGATCTTCACCCTGGTGAAGTCATTCCTCCTGGCGGACGTCATGGAGATGAACCTGGACGGGGAGAGGGTCCGGGGGTTCCGCACTCCCGACGCCGCCTCCCTCTGGATCCGGGATCACGCGGACATGCTCCGGGCGGGGCGGTACTTCCTGGACGATGCCACCAGCGCCGTTCAGCACTTCGCCGACACCCAGTCCGTCCGGGGGAGGATCTTCGACTACGTCTCCACCTTCCCGGAGAAGCTCCCCTGCGAGAAGGAGAACTGGACCAAATACGTGCGGGTCCCGGTGGAGGCCGACGTGGAGTACCGCTTCGTGAAAGCAGCGTTCCTGGCGTGGCAGGCCTCGGGAGAGGACGAGTGGATCCAGGCTCTCCTTCCCCGGATGGAGAAGGCCCTGGAGTACATCCTGTCCCACGACTGGTACTGGGAGCCCGACAAGGAGCTGGTGAAGCGAGCGTACACCATGGACACCTGGGACTTCGCCTATACGGCGGGGGCCCACGACTGGCTCCAGTTCCAGATCAATGAGGACACCTTCTGGGGGATCATGCACGGAGACAACAGCGGGTACTACGAAGCCTTCCGCATCATGGCTCTTCTGTGTGCCCGTTTCGGGGATTTGGCTCGGGCCCAGCGTTGGGGAGACTGTGCCACGAAGCTCCGGGAGCGGATGAACGCCCTGTGCTGGAACGGCACCTTCTACACCCACTTCGTGAAGCTCACCCCCGTGGAGATCCCCGGAGTGGACGAGTCGGCGCAGCTCAGCCTGAGCAATCCCATGGACATCAACCGAGGCGTCACCGACCCGGAGATGGCCATCTCTATCATCCAGGAATACCGGAGGCGCCGCCGGGAGACCGATGCCTTCGCCGAATGGTTCTCCATGGATCCTCCCTTTCCCGACGGCATCTTCGGGGACGAAAAGCTGGTGGGCGGAGCCTACGTGAACGGCGGCATCATGCCCCTCGTGGGCGGGGAGCTGGCCAAAGCCGCCTTCGACCACGGCTTCGAGGATTACGGCGTGGACATCCTCACCCGGTACCACGCGCTGATCTCGGAGAAGCAGGAGAGCTACCTC
>JASFRP010000563.1:0-3424 GCA_050114895.1 Gemmatimonadota bacterium | reverse complement strand
CTCTTCGGAATCACCTTCAAGGGTCATCCGGATCTCCGGCGCATCCTCATGCCCGAGGACTACGACGAAGGTCACCCGCTCCGGAAGGATTTCCCCCTCAGGGGCCGTTACTCCCGGGCAGAACAGACGCGGCGTGCCCTGAGTCAGGACCTGGCGCATTACTACACGGAGCTGGAGGTGAGTCTGGGAGGGGAATCCCAGGCCCTGCCGCCCATGGAGACGCCGGGCAGGGTGGCCGGAGGGGAGACGGAAGAGTAGAGGATTTCCTCGGCGGAAACGCCTGGAGAAACGGGAAACGAGATACATGGCGAAGAAGACCGTCGAGTTCAGCCTCGGCCGCAATCCGGAGATGGGAGTGGACGCCAAGCCCGCTTTGGGGCCCCTGACTCCCGTGGAGATCCCGGAACCAGACATAGAGTCCGACAACATGCTCGTGAACATCGGACCCCAACACCCCGCCACGCACGGGGTGTTGCGCCTGGTGTGCGAGCTGGACGGGGAGACAGTGGTGCGGTGCATTCCCCATATCGGGTACCTCCACTCCTCCTTCGAGAAGCTGGGAGAGTATAGGAGTTGGAATCAGGTGGTTCCACTCACTGATCGAATGGACTACCTGGCCCCCCTCATCTACAACATTGCCTACGTGATGAGCGTGGAGGCGATGATGGGCATAGAGGTCACGGAGCGCTGCAAGCTCACCCGGGTGGTCATGATGGAGCTGGACCGGATCTTCGGCCATCTCCTCTGGCTCGGGACCTTCGCCATGGATATCGGGGCCTTCACCCCCTTCCTCTACACCTTCGAGGAGCGGGAGCGGATCTACACGCTGCACGAGCAATACACAGGCGCCCGCATCACGACCTCGGCGACCCGGATAGGCGGGATGATGGCCGACATGCCCAAAGGATGGGACCTGGGTGTCCGGGCGTTCGCAAACGGTCTCCCCAAGACGCTGGACGAGTGTGAGGTCCTCCTCAACGACAACGGCCTCGTTCTGGGCCGGACCCAGGGGATCGGGGCCATTACGGGGGAGGAAGCCGTCAATTATGGTCTCACAGGGGCGAACCTGAGGGGGAGCGGCGTCGCGTACGACGTTCGGAAGGACCAGCCGTACTACGACTACGAGACCTACGATTTCGAGATTCCGGTGGGGGAGCACGGAGACTGCTACGATCGGTACCTGGTGCGGATGGAGGAGATGCGCCAGAGCCTCCGGATCATCCATCAGGCCCTGGACCGCCTGGAAAAGGAAGATGGGCCGATGGACGTGGAGGATCCGAGGATCACCCTCCCTCGGAAGACGGACGCCATGAACGACATGGAATCCATGATCCACCACTTCAAGCTCATCACCGAGGGTATCCGAGCCCCCGTGGGCGAGTCCTATTTCCCTGTCGAGGCCTCGAAGGGTGAGCTGGGGATGTACGTGGTGAGCGACGGGGGTACCAAGCCGGTCCGCTGGCGCGTCAGGCCTCCCTCTTTCGTGAATCTGTCGGCTCTGCCCAAGCTCCTGGAGGGGCATCTGGTGGCCGACCTCATCGCCATCAACGCGAGCATCGACATCGTCCTGGGGGAAATTGACCGATGAGTGAAGCCCGGAAGATCCCCTTCAACAATCCCGGCTGGGCCGGGAATACGGGTGAGTTCAGTCTGACGGAAGAGGAGGTCCGGGGTCACGACTACGTAGGAAGGCGACCCCCCGCGGGCGGCCATCCCTCCGGTGCCTCCTCCTATCCCTATATGCTGGCGAAGAAGGATCCCGACGCTCCCCTCTTCGCGGGGGCCTACCGAGAACGGTTCGACAAGCTTCGAACGCGGTATCCCGATGCCCGCTCGGCGCTTCTCCCTACTCTCGGCATGGCACAGGAGCTTCGTGGATACCTGTCCCCCGGGACCATGGATGAGGTGGCGGCCCTGCTGGATCTCTCTCCGGCCTACGTCCGCGGTGTGGCCACCTTCTATACCATGTACAACAAGCGTCCCGTGGGACGCTTTCTCATACAGGTCTGCACCAACATCAGCTGTAGCCTCTGTGGCGGGGACGACGTCCTCAACGCCTTCCTGAACAACACGGGAACGGAGCTCGGGGAGACCTCAGAGGACGGGCTCTTCACGGTGGTGGAGGCCGAGTGTCTGGCGGCGTGCGGCTTCCCCACCACGGTTCAGATCAACTCCCGGTACTACGAGAACGTGACGCCCAAGGATGTTCCGGAGATCCTGGAGCGCCTCAAGGCACAGGGTGAGTAGATGGCATACCCATACGCGCACGAGAAAGAGGTTCGGATCCTCTCCAAGCACTTCGGCGAGCCCGAAGCCCGCACCCTGGAAGGATGGAAAGCCCGGGGCGGGTATCGGACTCTGGACCGAGCGTTCGAGATGGGTCGGGACAGGGTCATCGAAGAGGTCAAGGCTTCGGGGCTCCGAGGGAGAGGTGGTGCGGGCTTCCCGGCAGGGGTCAAGTGGAGCTTCATGCCGAAAGAGAAGACCCGGCCTCATTATCTACTCTGCAACGCCGACGAATCCGAGCCCGGGACATTCAAGGACCGTGAGCTTCTCCGCTGGACCCCTCATCAGCTCATCGAGGGGATGATCATCGCTGCCTATGCCATTCAGGCCGAGCAGGCGTACGTGTACTGCCGGGGGGAGTTCTTCGAGACCACGCAGATTCTGGCCAGGGCCATCGAGGAGGCCTACGAGGCCGGATTTCTGGGACAGAACATCCTGGGCTCCGGCGTCAACCTGGACATCACCGTGCACTGCGGCGGGGGGGCGTACATCTGTGGCGAGGAGACCGCCCTCATGAACTCCCTGGAGGGCCGGAGGGGAACGCCCCGGGTCAAACCGCCGTTCCCGGCTCAGGCCGGGTATCTGGGAATGCCCTCCACCGTGAACAATGTGGAGACCCTCTCCTCCGTGCCGTTCATCATCGGGGAGGGAGCGGATGCGTACCGGAAGAACGGGACCCAGGAGAGTCCGGGGACCAAGCTGTTCTGCGTGAGCGGACACGTGCGGAAACCCGGGAATTACGAGCTCCCGTTGGGCTTCCCCCTCATGGAGCTCATCAACGACGTCTGTGGGGGAGTCAAACAGGGCCGGAAGCTGAAGGGTGTCATCCCCGGCGGGAGCTCGGTTCCGATCCTGGACGCGGAGGAGTGTGCCGACTGCGAGCTCTCTTTCGAAGGGGTCATCAAGGCCGGCTCCCAGCTGGGGTGCGCGTCGGTGATCGTCATGGACGACTCCACCGATATCGTCAAAGAGGTTCGCCGGATGGTCGGTTTCTATGCCCACGAGTCCTGCGGGCAGTGCACACCGTGCCGGGAGGGCAGCGCCTGGACGGAGAAGATCCTCCGGCGAATCGAAGAGGGGCGGGGCACCGAGGAGGACCTGGACACCCTCGTGGAGGTCACCAGCCAGATGGAGGGGA
>JASFRP010000562.1:0-3436 GCA_050114895.1 Gemmatimonadota bacterium | reverse complement strand
CCGACCTCCGATGGCGATGACCTTCATGACTGCAATGTCCCGCGGGTCGGCCACGGTGAGCCCTCGGTAGCGCGTGCCGTCGAAGAGGAAGGACGTTTCTGTTCGAAGGAAGCTCATCCGCAAACCGTCCAGCTCCAGATGCAGGGTGCCGGCCGCGGCCTGCTGGACCCGGACTCGACCCACATTGGCTAGCGATTCAGCGAGCCCCATCGGTTCGAAGGGGCCATCACGGAAAAGGTCCAGGTCCTCCGAGTACCGATGACCGAGCTGAAGGGCCAGCCCCGTTCCACCGGCGAGGGTCCAGTCTTCCAGCCACCCGTCTTTGGAGAGGGACTGTACCGTCTTCCATGCCTGTCTGCTGAGGACCTTTGGGTGCATCATTCCGCCAGGGTCAGGTTCCAATAGTTGCGGGTCCTTGCGTCGATCTCTCTTCGCTGGATCGCTTCCTTGATCGCTTCGTCCCCGTAGAACGCTCGCGAGGCTCTCACCTGGGGGACATCTCCGAACATGAGCACCCGACCGAGAACCCAGCTCGGGTACCGGTCCAGGTCCGCTTCTTCCAGCTCGTGGTCCCAGAAGAGAGGCGCCAGAAGCGCCAGCAGTCCTGATCGGTCGTGGGGGAGGGATAGGTCCAGCTCCGAATCCTGGACCAGGCGCACCTCCAGTCTTGCCCCCAGAGCCGAGGCAATCTTCCGGAGAGTGGTCAGCTCAAACCGGTCCCACCCGTTCTCGTAGCGGTGCATGGCAGGGGCACTGGTGCCGGCCAACTCGGCCAAGCCGGCCAACGTCAGTCCCTTTGCCTTTCGCAGCCTCCGGATCTGGTCTCCGATCGCTGCCAGGGAGTCTGACGTGGCATTATCATGCATGATAATAAATCTATCCTTCGACCAACCTGCCGGGAAGGAGTCCCGAGGGGGCATGGGTAGAGTTGTGTCCCCCATTCCGCGGGCGAGTCGGGCAGGCCGATGGACCGGAACCCTCAGCCCTCCTCTCCTGCTCCTGGCCGGGAGACCACCGCGATTCGCCCGTCGGCCTGGGCGATGAGGAGCTCGCCCTCCCGGGCCGCCAGACCCACCGGGTCTTCGATGCCAGGGACCCCGTAGGCCTCCGTGACGGTTCCCGAAACGAGATCGATGACCAGGAGCGTGGAATAGGCCGGGCTGACGGCGTAGAGACGCCGGTCCACTACCACGGCCCCTGTCACCACGTACTCCGCCAGGCTCCGGCCGGGGGCCGAAAGGGCCACCTCCGGACCCGGACGCACCAGGAACTCCGACGACAGCATGAAGTCCCGGCGGTCGAATCGGGACACCACCATGCGCTGCTGCCGGGGCGAGGCCACGCTCACGGTGACGAGCTCCCGGGCCTCGGGGTCATAGGCCAGGGACGAGACGTACATCTGCCGGGCCCGCACCGTGGCGAATCGAGAACGCCTCAGCTCCGTGATGCCGCCGCTGGTCTCCAGGAAGTTCCGCCACTCGTAGTCCTCGTCGGTGGCCGGGTCGGGGCGCAGAACGACGTAGCTCTTGTTGATGGTCCCCACGGCCAGGGTGTCCCCCAGGAACGCGGCTCCGGCCAACGCCTGGAGGTCTACCGCGAAGTAGGGGTCCAGGACCACACCGTGGACCACGGAGGAGAGCCCGGGGTCCAGCACGTAGATCCCATAACCGCTGGTCACCGCCAGGAAGCGGCCGGTGACGGGATCCCTCGCCAGGTCCGTGAGGCGGCCGTTCAGGGAGGGACCCACCTGCTCCCACCCCAGGACGGGGAGCGTGGAAAGATTGGCCAGGGGACCCAGCGCCGGGTCCGTTTCCGCTTCCACCGATGCGGGATCCGGCACGGGGATGGTCCAGGATCCCCGGAGGGAGATGGGACCGTGCAGCTCGTCGGTGGCCATCCACACCCATCGGCGGGGGTTCCAGGAGAAACGGAGGGGATCGGCCTGACCCATGAAGGGAGGGGGGCCCGTGGTGACGAAGGCTTGCAGAGCGTTGCCGGCCACCACCACCAGGAAGAGCCCCATGGCGAAGCGCCCGGCGCGCCCCGGCTCCCGGACGCCCTCCTCCACCGAATCATCCCGCAGGAAGAGGAGAAGAAGGGCCAGGACCACCAGGACCACCCAGTGGATCACCCAGGACCAGACGTAGGTATGTGCACCGAAGAAGGAGCCGGCGAACCCCTGGCCCACGTCCCGGGCCAGGTGAAGGGAGGAGTGACGCAGGGCCATGAACACTCCCCACGCACCGAGAAGCACGGCGGTGCCCAGGTAGCGGGGCCTCGGGCCGTACCGGAGGACGAAGATCCCCGTCAGAGCCATCAGGACCATGGACGTCCGTTGGGCCCAGCAGAGGATACAGGGGGACTCGCCAAAGAGTATTCCCAGGACCACGGCGGCCCCCACCGGACCCGCCGTCAACGCGATCACGGCCCAGGCCAGGACCGTGCGCAGCCGAGCCTCCGAGATGCCGGTCACAGGTTCACCCCCGGCACCAGCGATCCATGCGTGCCGATGAGGAAGAGCAGCGCCATGAGGACGCAGCTTGCCATCAGCAGCCTGAAGGCCAACGTCTCCTTCTCCGGGCGTCTCCAGACCATCCACCCCGCCAGGAGGATGATGAGGAAGTTGAGGAATTCCATGAGCGCTTTTTCTCCTCTCGGCCTGTACCATTCGGTGAGTTACCGGACCCAGAAGGCTCCGGGCCAGGTGACCGGAGAGGAAGATCTCCCCGAACGGGAGGTCTGCCAAGTGGACCTTATCTCGTCATCTTGCCCAGCAGGGGTATCCCTGGGCATGCTAATGCGATGAAAACTGTGATTTCCATTCCCGACGACCCGGTCGAGTCCGCCGATGCCCTGGCGCGCGAGATGGGCGTTCCCCGAAGCCGCTTGCGAACGGTGGATTCCGGAAGGACGCCGAAAGAGTCGCTTGCAAGATGATCCGGACGCTCATCCTGGGTATGCTCCTCGGCCTCTTCTCGGGCGTGGTTCCGGGGCCGTTCACGGCACTCATCACCGTCACGTCGCTGCGTCACGGCTTCTGGGCCGGCCTCCGGATCGCCCTGGTCCCCCTGGTTTCGGAGACGTCCGTGTTGGCGGTCACTGCCGTGCTGCTCTCCCATCTGCCCGACCATGCCTTGCGATGGATGGGGATCGTCGGTGGCGCGGTCATCTTCTTCCTCGCCATCCGCACGTACCGGGAGGCCGCCGACCACCCCGACCAGGAGCCCCAGGTCGGCTCCCGTCAGCGTGCCCTCGAGGGCATGATGGTCGCCGTCCTCTCTCCGACCCCATGGGTGTTCTGGCTCCTGGTGGGCTCCCCCCTCTTCCTGGGCGCCTATCACCAGGGGTGGGGGCACGCGGCAGCATTCCTCGGCGCCTTCCTCTTCGTTTTCGTCGGCGTCTACGTGGGCATTGCCCGGGCGGCGTCCCTCGGGCA
>JASFRP010000561.1:0-3438 GCA_050114895.1 Gemmatimonadota bacterium | reverse complement strand
GTTCTCGGTCCGGCCAAGGAGCTGATGCCGGTAGGGGTCCCGGGGGAGCTGTACGCCGGAGGAGACGGCGTCGCCGACGGGTACCTGAACCGTCCCGACCTGACGGAAGAACGGTTCCTCCCGGATCCCTTCGACCCCCGCGGCGACGGCCGCATGTACCGGACGGGGGACCTCGTCCGATGGCTGCCCGATGGAACGCTGGAGTTCCTGGGGAGAATCGACAACCAGGTCAAGATCCGAGGGTTCCGGGTGGAGTTGGGTGAGATCGAATCCAGACTGCGGGAACACCCCTCCCTCCGGGACGTCGTCGTCATCGCCTTCGAACGGGACGGCCCCAAGCGGTTGGCTGCGTACGTGGTGGCGGACGATGGTGCCGGGGGCATTCTGGATCCTGTGGCGCTCCGGGACTTCGTCAGAGAGACGCTCCCAGAATACATGGTGCCGTCCTTCGTCATCCCAATGGAGGAATTGCCGGTAACCAGCAACGGCAAGATCGACCGGAAGGCCTTGCCGGACCCCCTGGGGGGGCGCGGAAGACGGGAAGAGGCGGTACCTCCCGAAGCAGCGGAGCCAGGCCGGGGAGGTCGTCGCAGGGAAAGCCCGCCGGAAGGCGTGGGAAAATCGAGGAAAGAGGCAGCTTCGGTTCAATCCGCAGCCACCCGATGGGAGAACACCCTCTCCCAGCTCTGGTCCAGGCTCCTGGGCCTGACGTCCATCGGGCCGAACGAGGGGTTCTTCGACCTGGGTGGGACATCGCTCCTGAGCCTGGAGGTCCTGGACCAACTGAGCCGAGATGAGGGGGTCCATGTACCTGTGGTCCAGTTCTATCAGTACCCCACGGTGCGCTCCCTGGCCCAGTATCTGGCCGAGGAAGAGGCCAAACGGGTCCGTCCCGAGAGAAAAGCGGTCGAGGATACGGCCAGCGCCCCGACGCCGATTACGGACGATCGAGTAGCCGTAGTCGGTATGGCAGGTCGTTTCCCAGGGGCGGGGAACGTCGAGGCGTTTTGGCACATGCTGCGGGAAGGCCGGGACGGGAGGGTGGAATATTCCGAGGAGGAGTTGAGAGCGGCGGGAGTACCTGAAGAGTTGATCCAGGATCCCGACTATGTCCGGGCGTCCTACCCTCTGGATGGGGCCGGAGACTTCGACAGCGAATTCTTCGGGTACCGCAAGCGAGAAGTCGAGCTCATGGATCCGCAGCAACGGCTCTTCCTCGAGCTTGCGTGGTCGGCCCTGGAACACGCCGGTTACGACCCCAAGGCGGTTCCCGGAAGGGTGGGGGTCTTCGGTGGGGTCGGGCGGAATTCCTACCTGATCAACAACCTGGCGACTCGTCCGGAGCTGGCCGCGACCCTGGCAGAACACCCGGGGTTGGTGGGGAACGAACGGGACTTCCTTCCAGCACACGTCTCGTTCCGTCTCGGGTTCACGGGCCCCTCCATCAACGTGCAATCAGCCTGTTCCACTTCCGGGGTGGCCCTCCACCAGGCCCGGCGAAGCCTCCAGAACAGGGAATGCGACGTTGCCCTGGCCGGCGGCTGCAAGGTCATCATCCCCAACCGGGTCGGATACCTTTACGAAGAGGGTGGCGCGCTTTCGAAGCACGGTCGAATCCGAGCTTTTGACGAAGCGGCCGACGGCATGGTCCGGGGTAGCGGAGGTGCCATGCTGGTCCTGAAGCGGTATGAGGATGCCGTCCGGGACGGCGACCGCATCCTCGCCTCCGTTTTGGGCTCAGCCATAAACAACGATGGCGCTCAGCGGGCCGGGTTCGCCGCGCCGAGCCCGGAGGGACAATCACAGGTCATCGCAGCCGCCCTCAGCGACGCCGGAGTCGGGGCTGAGGCCATCGACTACGTGGAGACCCACGGAACGGGAACCTCGCTGGGGGACCCCATCGAGATCGAGGGCCTGACCCGCGCGTTCCGGGAGACTACCGACAAGATCGGGTTCTGCGGCGTGGGGTCCGTCAAATCCAGCATCGGCCACCTGGACGCTGGAGCCACGGCTGCCGGGATCATCAAGGTCCTCCTGGCATTCCAGCATGAGGAGCTGCCTCCAAGCGTCAATTTCACCGGCCCAAACCCGCACATCGACTTTGCCTCCAGCCCCTTCTTCGTGAACGATCGCCTGCGCCCTTGGCCCCGCGATCGTCGCCCTCGACGTGCCGGGGTCAGCTCCTTTGGCCTGGGGGGGGCCAATGCCCATATCGTGTTGGAGGAGCCCCCTCAAACCCCTCCATCGGAGGAGCCTTCCAGGGAGCTTCAGCTCATTGTTCTCTCGGCCAGGTCCCAGGCCGCTCTGGACAAGGGCTGTGAGCAGTTGGCGCAGTCTCTGGACGCCCGCCCGGAGGTCAACCTCGCGGATGTCGCTTTCACGCTCCAGACCGGACGCCACCGATTCCCGTTCCGACGGACCCTCATTGCCCGGGATCCGTCGGACGCTTCCGGGGCCCTCTGGCCGGTAGACCGGAAACGGGTGTCCCAGCGCGACGGATCACCCAGCGAAGCAAAGGTCGCCTTTCTCTTTCCGGGGGCAGGATCCCAATACTTGGGCATGGGTCGTGGCCTCTGGGAGGCGGAGCCCGTGTTCAAGGAGGCCATGGCCCGGTGCAGGGAGATCCTGAAAGAGCTGCACGGTTGGGACCTCACCGAGCTTCTCTACGGAGGAAAGGCGGATCCGGCAGCGCTGGAGCAACCCTCCCTGGGGAACCCGGCCATCTTCTCCGTCGAATACGCTCTCTCGGAGCTGTGGCGATCTTGGGGCGTCGAGCCGGATGCCCTCATTGGGCACAGCCGGGGGGAATACGCCGCCGCCCAGGTCGCCGGCGTTCTTTCCCTCGAGGACACTCTTGCCCTGGTCTCAGAGCGGGGTCGTCTCTTCGAGCTCCTTCCCCCGGGATCCATGCTGGCCATCCCGCTCCCTGAGGAGGAGGTGAGAACCCTCCTACCGGAGGAGCTTTCGGTGTCTGTGGTGAACCGCCCCGATCAGACGGTCGTCTCGGGACCACCGGAAGCCATTGACGCTTTCGCCTCCCAGTTGGAGCAAAAGGAAATCGAGTGTGCCAGGGTCCACACCGCCGTGGCCCACCACTCCCCCATGGTGGAGCCTATTCTGCAGGACTTCGGGGCATTCGTGAGGGGGATTGAGCTCAATCCACCAGAGATTCCGTTCATCTCGTGCCTTACCGGCACGTGGATCAAGCCGGAAGAAGCCACCGACCCCGACTACTGGGTCAGGCATCTCAGAAACACCGTCCGGTTCTCAGACGGCCTGGCCACGCTCGTGGACCAGGGTGAATGGGCCTTGCTGGAGGTAGGGCCCGGAAGGGTCCTCGGATCCCAGGCCCGCCAGCATCCAGCCTCTCAGAACGCCACCATTGTCTCGTCCCTCCGCCATCCCAAGGAATCGCATCCCGATGGGGAGTTCATCCTG
>JASFRP010000560.1:0-3438 GCA_050114895.1 Gemmatimonadota bacterium | reverse complement strand
GCCGTTCTTCGACCGGATTGTCCTCTTGTAGGGCAGTTCTTATCGTGGAAAAATACAGTCTGCGGGTCCATTGGCCTGCCTCACTGTCTGATTTGAGCGTCAGACTTGGCTGGCCAATGGACCCTGGTTTTGTGGCCTTGGTGCATGGCTCTTGATCTAGCTTCCAGGTGACAGGAAGTCCTCGACCCCGGAGCCGCCACCCATGAAGTATCCGAAGCGAAGCCAGTACACGCACGCGAAGTCTCAGTATCGGATCAGGAATTGGCCTGAATCGGAAGAGGGCCTCCAAAAGCGCGGTGATCTGACCGTCTGGCTTTCGGATGCTGCGCTCCATGCCTGGCGAGCTCCGCCCAGCGGGAGACCTGGCGGACAGCGGATGAGGAGCCGGTCCCTCGACAGCCAGCGAGTCGAGGTCAGCCCAGCCTGCAAGATCCTCAACACGATGACCAGTCTCGGGATGCCCGACAGCTACCGTGCGGGGTGACTTCCGCAGGGGGAAAGGGGGAATCTGTGCTCGGCTCCGAGCCCTGCAACAACGCCATCCATGGACGCCCCCTCGGCAGAGGCCAGGCGCACCCCGTGGAGCTCGGGCATCAGGTGGACGAATACGCACGCCGCCGACATCCCCGCCCCTGCGGACACGATGCTTCGTTGGTCCCTGACCAACCAGCGAAGTGGGTAGATCCGGCCTCCCAGTAGGAAGGTCAGGATAAAGAGCAGGGCGGCAGGACCCGTTTCCGCCAGGATTCTCATGTCCCTGGGTTCCCCCACCTGGACTCCACGTCTTCAATGAACGCCCCACCGGTGGCTCGAAGGACCCTGATGACCGTGTCGGGATCGGACTTCTTCTTCAGCTTCACTGAGAACTCCAACACCGTCGTTCCCCTCTCTTCCTCGGCGACCCTCGCCAGCGCCCATTCCTTCGCATAACGGCCGAACACGAGGTCGGCCAGCTGCCGCGCCCGTTCTGGATCGCCTGAGTGAATGAGGAACAGAGTGGGTGCATTTTGGTTGCCGGATGCGCCGTGGACCGATCCCTCCCCGGAGGCGGTTGGCGGCCAGGGAACCTCCGGGTGGGAACGCAGCAACTGAAATCCCTCCAGATGGGCCGGGTGCTCGGCGAACCGTGTCCTCCAGACCGTGAGGGTTATGGCGGCGAATACGACCGAGCCGATGAACGCCACCGCCATCAGCTGCACACCTGCGGAAAGACCAATCCCGATGACGACGAAGAGGAAAACCGCATCCGTGGTGTCCGTGAGTGAAGCCCGGAATCGGACCGCGGCCACAATTCCCGCCAGGCTGAAGGCCAGGGCCAGACTGCCTTTCACCAGAAAGACCACGAGGGCGATGGCAATGGGCAGGACCAGGAGGGTCCGGGCGATCCCCTGGCGGGTCTTAGGGTTCGGACTCGTCCAGGTGTAGATCCAAGCGACCGGCAGGGCGAGAGCGAGAGCCCCGATCATGCTCAACAGGACCGGTATGGATCGTTCGGGGGTCAGCAACGCCTCGATGCCGTTGGGGGCCTCGAAGGGGAAGCCGGTCTCGCCCCCGGGCCCTCCCAGGGCCTCGAAACCCCGAGCCACCCGGGCACGTTCCAGGTCCACGTACTCCACCACAGAGGGGAAAAGGGCCCCGATGAAGACGAAGAATAGGAACGCTCCTGTGTAATAGGCGACCAAACGGACAATGACGTTGTCCCTTAGACGCGAGAGCCCCATGGAGGGGCTGGATAATTCCATGGAAACCCCCTTGATTGGTAAAAAGGAGAGAGATCATTTTACCTTTCGGCCCTGAAGGTGACAATCCTTCGGCAGTACCCTGCCACCCACGCCTCGAATCAGCAGGATCCAGATTCTCTCCAGATGGGTGGGCCGCCATGAACCGGTTTCCGAAGATTCTCCTGGCTCTGAAGCTGACGTCGGGGCTCCTTCTTCAGCCGGCCTGTCAGGCTGGGAGTCAAGCTGAAAGTCAGGCTGACGGCCAGAACGTCAGCGCTCAGCCCGCCAAGAAGACCGAGTCGCAAAGGTGGATTCCCTTTTCCCCCACCTTGCCCATCTGACGTCCCCGGGGGTGGCAGTCGTCGTCGTGAAGGCCGGTGAAGTCCTCCTGAGGAAAGGCTACGGATCGGCAAGTCTGGAGTACCAGATTCCCATTGCGCCGACAACGGATTTCATGTCCCCTCCGTCTCGAAGCAGGTCACGGGGATGGCCATCGCCCCGTTGGTGGAAGAAGGGGCGATCTCGTTGGACGACGACGTCAGGTCGTACAACCCCCAGCTTCCCGAACAGCCGTGCGGCGGCGAACTTGAAGTAGTTTTCCAGGACCTCTCTGGCCTGGACCCGGGTGACGGCCACCGTAAGACCCAGGCCAAGAAGGTTGTTCTCCTGGAGCAGAAGCTCCTCCAGGTTGATCCCCTCGTCGAAGGACAGCCCCAGCCCCACCTTCAGGGTCCAGTCGTCCTGGACCCGGACGTTCACCGCCACGGTTCCATCCGGCTGCGCCTGGTGGGAGATCTCGGCCCACTTGATGAACACCCGGCTCCGGAGGATCCTCGCCGACTCTTCCAGGAGAAATGGATCGAGACAGGCTCCTTCTTTGAAAAGGAGCTCGCTGAGGATGTAACTCTCAGAGGTGTCGAGGTGGATCCTGTTGGCCGTGCGGAACACTCCCCTCATGAAGGAACTCTCCTGAAACTCGTCGAGGGTGAAGACTTCCGCCGTTTGCACCCGGATGGAGGAGATCCGCCCGGCCGGACATTCCTGACCCGTCGTCGGAGAGGGGAAAGCACACAAAGTCGCTGCCACGAGGGCCGGGATCCTGAGGAATCTCACCAGAGGGCTCACCTTGTCCTCCGGGCCGGGGCGGTCAGAGCCGAGGTTGCCCCGCTCCCCGGAGGCATTCAGAATCCAGCTACTTTGCCGGACCTCCCCACGGGTCTATTATTCGGGCGATTCCCAAGAAGAACCGACCCCCGAGGGTGCCAAATGAACCAGAGACATTGCCTGGGCATCGGCGCCATCGTCGTTGTTGCCTCGGTCCTGGCCCCCCACTCCGGTTCCGGCCAAATCCACGACCCTGCTGCGGCCCGGAGGTTGAACGGGCACACCTTCATATTGTCCACGCAAATCGACGACCCTATCATCACCACGCTGATCCGGACGCAAACGGGTGGGGGCTTTGCCACGAAGGTCACCCGGGATATCGAGAATGAGGTCATGGACTCCCTCATCAATGCCCTGGTGGGAGATCTGGCCTTCATGGCTCTCGAGTTCGAGTACCAGCACGCTGTCACCCACTGGCTTGCCCTGAGTGCCTCGGCTTCGGGCGCTGCCCGAATCGGGATCGGGGCCGCCGGGGGCGTCGGAGGGGCCTATGCTCCCAAGCCCTGGTTGGGCTTCATCTTTGCAGGGAACCTCGGCTATGCGGACACCTTCA
>JASFRP010000559.1:0-3440 GCA_050114895.1 Gemmatimonadota bacterium | reverse complement strand
TTACGCCGACCCCCAGGAACCCGAGAGCGGCCATGAACGCCAGATGGACTGGGCGCTGGATCAGCGCCGTGAAGGGAGCCACTCCCGCCGAGTAGAGATGGAAGAGTGCCGCTCCCAGAGAGAGGGCCAGGAGGAGGGCCCTGAGCATGGTCGAGCCGGGTCTAGCCGCCGAAAACGCCGAAGACCAGCGCGAACACCACTGCGAACCCCCAGAAGAACGAGAGGGCAAGTCCCATCCCCCTGCGGGGGTCGATCTTCGTGACTCCCAGGGCCATGACGGCATAACCCCACAGACCGAAGAGGTCCAGCAGCTTGAGGACCCTGAAGGCGTACCCCTCCTGGAGGAAGGGGAGGAAGGTCCCGACGTTGAGGGTCAGACTGGGATCCGCCTGGACGATCTTGAGCGGCACGAGGAGGACTGCACCCACGGCTCCGATGAAGAGGGAATGGCTCACGACCGAGAGATAATGGCTGTATCTACCCTCGCCTCCGAACAGGAAGGAGAATACGAACGTCACCAGCCCGGCCAGGATGAACGCCCAGATGAACCAGAAGACCACGGCCGAGATCACCGAGACGAGGCGGAACGCCGGTCCGGCAGAAGCCATGAACGCAGGCAACTCTCTCCCCTGTTGGGCCGCCTGTTCTCGCATGGTCTGAACCCATATCTCCGCCGGCACCAGCAGGATCGAGAGACCGATGAGGACCGCGCCAACCGCCAGGACCCCGAACCAGGAAGGCTCGCTCTTGATGCTCTCGAACACCTCACCGGGGGAGAGGAACACCTTCCAGAGCCGGGTGGGGAGGGAGATGGAGGTGTGCGTCTCGTTCTCTTCCATGGGAGCATCTCCGGGGCGTTGGAGTGGAAGTCAGGTGAGCCCGGAGACCGAGGATCTCCGGGCTCCCCGATGCGTTCAGCCTTCCTTCAGTTGCACGTGGCTCCTGCCTGACAGCGTCATGGGCATGGGCGGCATGCCCGCCGCCGGCACCTCCACCGTGCCGTCCATATCCCGCCGGAAATCACCTGACACGTAGAGGGAGCGGGCAGGATCCCAGAAGATGGTTCCCTCGATGTCGCCCGAGACCGTCTGGATGACCTCCATGCCTTCCTGCACCGCCGTACCAGAGACATCGCCCGTCCCTGTCATGGTGATGTGGAGGAGAGTCCTGCCGCCCACCACCGTGTCGCCCTGAAGCGTATAGGTCATAATGCTCGTGGACTCACTGTCGCCCTGTGGCAGCTCCAGCGCATAGCTCAGGGTATCGATCCAGGTGTCCCCGGGGCTCACCGCACCCCCGGGGAGGATCGGGAAGAACTCGTAGGCCAGGGCCTGGGGATTCGCCAGTTGAGCTGCCACGCCTCTCACTTCCGGCATGGACACGGCGGTGGAGTGTCCCCGGGGATCGAGGGTGAAGACAATGTCCCCGACCACATCCGCCTCGGTGATGCTCTGCGCCCCGCCCATGGGCTGCGTGAGGCGTGCGCTCAGCTCTTGGAAGGTGGCCGTGACCTGGACACCCTCGTCCCCGCGGGCGAAGGTGACCGCCATCGTCGATGTTCCGGTCCCTCGCATCCGGAAGCTCCCCATGGCCCCGGCGTCAATATCGATGTTGGAGGTGTCGCCGGTGAGGTAAACCACCGCAGGGCTCTCGGGTACCCGGTACATGAGGCCCCCGCCGGGGCCCGTACCCCCGGGGCCGGCACATGCAGCCAGGCCCAGGGCAAGTGCGAGAGACGTGACAATCTTTTTCATGGGCTTTTCTCCGGAGAGTGTATGCCCCCGTCTGTTCCGGCTGGGGGCAGATGTTGGAATGAAGAGATTCTGCTCTCATATAGGGTTTTCACCCAGTACGGAACAAGGGCAGGCAGTCTTCGCCCAGGGTCGACGACGTGTCAGGGTCCACGAGCCCTTGGCCTCCGTCCCGAGGCCGGGTTATCCTTCATTCCCAGCCAGCGCGAGCGATATCCTCAAGGGAGACACCAATGAGTTTTCGGACCAACCCGGATCGCATTCTTGAGAGCATCGACCGGGAGCGGACCCGGGACGAAGAGGGTGGGAGGCACTCCGATGACAGGCAGGCCGTGGGTCGAGAGCTGGAGACAACGACTCCGGAAAAGGACGCCACCAACCCCGAGAGGATGAAGAGGGTATTCAAGCTTGTGGAAAAGGCGTACATGAAGGCCGCTCAGGGCAACGAGCTCGGCAGGCTTGCGTCCCGCTTCAGAGCCATCGGAGACCTGCACCACCACCACGCAAGGGGTGATGTAAGCGTCGTGATCCACTACCTCGATTCCGGCCGTCCCGACGATGTCGGGATGTCTCCGTTCGAGATCCGGCCGGCTGACCTGGAGGAAATCAAGAAGGAGACGGAGAGCACTCGAGCCGACGTCAATGCCCTGAGAATCCTCCGGAAGGAGCTGAGATCGGGAGTGATGTCCGCATACAAGAAGATGGAACCCCGCCTGCGGGACGGCCTGCGGGAGCGAGCGGACATTGGACACCTCTCCGCCACCGTGACCATGGACATCCGAACGGCGCAGTGAGACAGCCGTACCCCGTCCGGGCTCCATGGTGAGCTGAACCATGGGACGGGTTCTCTTCATATTCCTGGACGGGGTGGGAATCGGTGCTGGGGATCCGGATACGAACCCCTTCTTCCAGGCACGGATCCCCACCTTCCACCGTCTCTTCGGTGGTGATCCTCCCCATCTCGACCACCCCGAGGTCTCCCGGCAGGACTGTGTCGCCTTTCCCCTGGATCCGCTCCTGGGAGTGAAAGGCCTTCCGCAGAGCGGTACCGGGCATACCGCCCTTCTCACAGGGGAAAACGGGCCGGCCCTCTACGGACGGCACTTCGGACCCTGGGTCCCGGTTAGACTCCGACCGGTGGTGGAGGAGAAGAATGTCCTCTCCCGGGCCCAGTCCCGGGGATACCGGTGCGCCTTCGCAAACGCGCACCCGAAGGAATTCCACGACTCCCCGTGGGCTCGCCGACCCGCGGGTCCACCACTCGCCGCCATGGCGGCTGGGCTTCTTACGCGAGAAGCCGATGCCCTGGCGCAGGGGAGAGCTCTTTCCAGCGAAATCGTGAATACCGCCTGGCGGAACCGACTGGGGTACACGGACCTCCCCGAGATCACGCCCCAGGAGGCTGGGCGGAATCTGGCCCGCATCGCTGGAGAGGTGGATCTCACCTTCTTCGCACACTACGGCACCGACTTCGCCGGTCACAGGGGAAGAATGCCCGGCTCCGTCCGTGCCCTTGAGCGGGTCGATTCCTTCCTGGAGGGGGTCGTGGAGCTCCTTCCGTCAGACACCCTCCTGGTGTTGTCCAGCGATCACGGGAATATCGAGAACGTGCTGGCGGGCCACACGCTCAATCCCGTGCTCACTCTGCTCCTGGGCCCCGGCGCCAACGAGCTTCGCCGGGGATTGACC
>JASFRP010000558.1:0-3441 GCA_050114895.1 Gemmatimonadota bacterium | reverse complement strand
GGAGGACTATAAGCCCCTCCTGGCCCACGTGGGGACCTACGAGGACGCCTACGACCTGGCAAACCAGATGATCGGGGAGCTGAACGCCTCTCACGTGGGCGTGAGCGGCCCCTCCAGCGTGAACATGGAGGACGAGTATCAGACGCGCCTCCCCGGCTTCGAGATGGAGCCGGAACAGGGGCGGTACCGGGTGAGTCACGTCTACCGGGACGGCCCGGCCGACAAGGAGTGGCTCGATCTGGAAGTGGGGGATTGGGTCCTGGCTATCGACGGTACCGAGATCAGGGCCGGTGACAATTACTGGAAGAACCTGAACGATGCCCTCAACGAATACGTAACCTTCCGGGTGGCGGATTTTCCTTCCGGAGCCGGTGCCCGGGACCTCCGCATCCAAACCGTCGGCTCCCTCAGAAATGTCCAGTATCAGGAGTGGGTGAAGAAGAATCGTGAGTTCGTGGAGCGGGAGTCCGACGGGAAGATCGCGTACGTCCACATTCAGTCCATGAACCAGCCCTCCCTGGAGATCTTCGAGAACGAGGTCAACCGGTTCTGGAACGCCCAGGGGATCATCGTGGACATCCGCTACAACGGAGGCGGAAACACGGACCAGCAGATCCTGGACATCCTGGAGCGGCGCCCCTACGAGTACTGGAACAACCGTTGGGGCTCCAGGGAGGCGGGCAGGAGGCCGCGGCAGGCTATCGCCGGGCCGAAGGTGATGCTCATCAATCACCGCTCCGCTTCCGACTCTGAGGTGACCCCCCTGGGGTTCCGGGACCTGGGGCTGGGGAGCATCGTGGGGACCCCTACCATGGCGGCAGTCATCGCCACGGGAAGCTACAGGCTCATCAACGGGGGGAGCATTCGGACACCTGGATCCCTGGTGGTGAGCTACGACCCCACCCGGCCCAACAACTATGGGATCAACCTGGAGAACTACGGGGTAGCTCCGGACGTCTGGGCCGAGAACACCCCCGAGGACGAGTTGAACGGCTTCGACCGGGAGCTGAAGGCGGCGGTGGACGAAGCTCTCCGGTTGCTCTCCGAGGGCGTGTACCAGTATCGCGGGGGAGGGGGGCGCTAACACGGAGCGGTTATGCCCATTCACGATGCGTTCGCCAGGACCACCCCCTATGAGCTCCTCCTGCCGAACGAGGAGTTCGCCCGGGACCGCTTCCCGCGTATTCGGAAGGAGGCGGAGGAGCGAGGGGGGAGTGTGGACACTCCCGACTCCTTCATGCTCCTGACCGAGGCCGCTCTGGCCTTGCGGGAGATCAGGGGAGAGGACGATGGCCCGGACCTGCTCCGTCAGCACGGATCGCTCCTCTACCAGGCCTTTCATTTCTGGGAAGCCGGCGAGCCCCTCTACCTTCTGGACACCGACGTGGCTCGGTTCCTGGTGGAGACAGGGCCGGAGGCAGGGGGCTGGAGTCCGGCTCTCCCGGGAAAGGCCGGGTATGTCCAGCTTCCCCTCCATCTGGTCTGGACTCCGGGCGGGGACGGCGAGGCCTCCGAGTCTCTGGACGGGATCTTCTGGTCCGCTCCGGATGGGGAGAACATCACCCTCCTCATCGTCATGGGGATGAGGAAGGACCGCCCGGGGCTGGCCGTGGTGCCTCTTCCTTCTCTTCCCATGAGTGCCGCTGTTCCCTGGGCTTCCATGACGGTCAGACCCGAGGGAGAGGACTTCCGCTCCTCCCTTCCCGGGGCCGCTCTCGAGGGTCTTTACTCCATCGAGGCGGGGGGAGAAGCGTTGAAGCTGGCCATGCGGATCTTCTGGTATCTGGACGTCTTCCCGGGCCGGAGCGTGGAGTGTGCGGCGGCGGAGAGCCCGGAGCTGCCCGGTGCGGAGGATGTGGCTGTTGACAGGATGCCCCCGGCCCCGCCCGTGGCCGGCGCCATGACCGGGGGCCCCCGACCCAGCGCTCTCGCCTATCGACGGATCAACATGGGGGACGCGTAGTGGCCCGGGAATCCAGGGCGGCCAGGCGGAACAGAGCGGCCGGGATCTACCATCTCCTGGAGAGGGAATACCCCCGGGCGGCGACGGCCCTGGCCCACGCGAACCCCTTCGAGCTGGCGGTGGCCACGATCCTGTCGGCCCAATGCACGGATGAGCGGGTCAACAAGGTCACACCGGAGCTGTTCCGGCGCTTCCCGGATCCCCGGTCGCTGGCCACTGCATCCCCGGGGGAAGTGGAAGAGATCATCCACTCCACCGGGTTCTTCCGAAGCAAGGCCAGGAACCTGGTGGGAATGGCCCGGGCCGTCCTGGAGGAGCACGGGGGTGAGCTTCCAAGGACCCTGGCGGAGCTGACGAAGCTCCCGGGAATCGGCCGGAAAACGGGGAACGTGATCTTGGGGAACGCCTTCGGCATCGATGAAGGGGTCGTGGTGGACACCCACGTGAAACGCCTCTCCGGGCGGATGGGCCTGACCCGGGAGACTGCTCCCGAGAAGGTGGAAAGGGACCTCATGGAGATCTTTCCCAGAGAGCGCTGGACCCCCCTCTCCCACCTCTTCATCTTCCACGGCCGGGCGGTGTGCACGGCAAGGAAACCGCGGTGTCCGGAGTGCACGGTGGCCCACCTGTGTCCCTCCTCCACGGTGTGACCGGCCTCGGCCTCGGCCCGTAGCCGTCTCCCGTTGGACTAGGACGCCTTCGTCACGCTGGGGGAGATCTCTGCCATCCGCCACGGTTGGATGTTCCCGAAGCGGAGGAAGTGACCGCCGCTCCGATCCGGTCGAATTCCTCCACCAGCTCCCGTCGCGTTTGGGCCAGACCCTCAACGCGGTCTCTCCGGAGGGCCACCCGGAAGAAGAGCTCCACGTCCTCCCGGACACGGGCCCATCTGTCGTGCCATCCGATGGCCACCAGGCCCAGCGGGATCAGGGCCAGGGCGGTGGCCAGCCCCCAGACCCAGCCCCAAAGCAGGCTGACCAGGACCCACCAGGCCATCACGTTCAGGGGGGACAGGATCGCAGCCGTGGAGAGCTTGTGTGTGGAGAGGGCTTCGTATGCAGGCTGGATGCGCCGCACGATGGGCCGAAGGCCGAAGTAGACAGGGAGCCAGGCCAGCGTTCCCACCATCGCGAAGGGGAGTCCCAGGCCTAGAATCCCTCCCTCCAATATGATGTACCGGAGGGTCGTCCACTTGTCATATCGGGGTGGAATCTCGGCGTCTCCGGGTCCGAATGCGGCGGCCGCGCGCTCATAGCTCCGGATCCGTGCGGCGAGCTCACGGTAGGCCCCGGGTTCTTCCGTCCTCAACCAGGCGGCTCCCCTGGCGAAGAGCTGAAGGCGGGGGATCCTCTCTCCCAGGGATTCCCGCTCCCGCCACCGGGCCAACCCTGCCTCCCTGGCGTAGATCCGATCCGCCACATCCACCAGCTCCCGCTCCTCCTGGGATTCCAGGTTCAGCGTCACCGCTTCCAGCCCGA
>JASFRP010000557.1:0-3447 GCA_050114895.1 Gemmatimonadota bacterium | reverse complement strand
GAGGCGGATCCAGCGGGACTACTTCTACGACCCGGGAATGCACGGGGCCGACTGGGACGCCGTCTGGACGAAGTACGAGGCCTTCCTCCCGGACCTGGCCACCCGAGGGGATCTCCGCCGGGTCATCCAGTGGATGCTCTCGGAGCTTTCGGTGGGACACAGCTACGGTGGGGGCGGGGACGACCTCCGGGACTCGGAGAACGTCCCGGGCGGCCTCCTGGGCGCCGACTATGAGGTGGCGGATGGACGTTACCGCTTCCAGAAGATCTACGGGGGGCTTAATTACAATCCCGACCTCCGGTCTCCCCTCACGGAACCCGGCGTGGAGGTACAGGAAGGGGAGTACCTCCTGGCCGTGAACGGCGTGGCGGTGCGGCCTCCGGAGAACCTCTTCCGTCACTTCGAGAACACCGCCGGCAAGGCCGTGGAGATCACGGTGGGCCCGAATGCCGACGGCTCGGGATCCCGGACGGTGACGGTGGTGCCCATCGGAAACGAGTACGGGCTCCGGAACCGTGACTGGGTGGAGAAGAACGTCCAGCGGGTCCACGAGGCAACGGACGGGAAGGTGGCCTACGTCTGGGTCCCCAACACCAGCGTTCAGGGGTGGCAGTATTTCAAGCGCTACTTCTATCCCCAGGCCCACCTGGACGGGATCATCGTGGACGAGCGGTTCAACGGGGGCGGGTCTCTGGCGGATTACGTGGTGGACATCCTCCGGCGCCCGTACATGGCTCATTGGACCACCCGTTACGGCCAGGCCATCCGGACCCCCATCGCCTTCATGCCCGGGCCCAAGGTCATGCTCATCGATGAGACGGCGGGCTCAGGGGGGGACTTCCTCCCCTGGTGGTTCCGGCAGAACGAGCTGGGACCCCTCGTCGGTCGCAGGACGTGGGGTGGGCTGGTCGGGATCCTGGGCTTTCCGGTACTCATGGACGGGGGGAGCGTGACGGCCCCGAACCTGGCCTTCTGGACGGAGGAGGAGGGGTACGGCATCGAGAACGTGGGGGTGCCTCCAGACATCGAGGTGGAGCAGTGGCCGGCGGAGGTCGCCGCCGGGAGGGATCCTCAGCTGGAACGGGCCATCCAGGAGGTCCTCCAGATGTTGAGGGAGAACCCTCCGGAGGAGCCCCAGCGTCCGCCCTTCCCCATTCGGGTGAGGAGGTGAGCCGAGCACCGTCCTTGGACTTCGGGGTGCCCACCCTTGCTCCATGAGGAGAGGGGATTGACCTTCTTCCCATGAGGGATCGGGTCCGAGTCCTTGCCTCCCTGCTCCTGGTTGTCGTCTCCATCCAGGCGTGCACGCTGGTTGGGGGACCTTCCGGTCCGCCGTCGCCGGCGGCTCCGGGAGCGTCCCCCGCAGCCTGGACCCAAACCGGCGTGGCTTCGTGGTACGGTGAGCCGTTCCACGGCCGTACCACGGCGTCGGGGGAGACCTACGACATGAACGATCTCACCTGCGCCCACCGGACCCTCCCCTTCGGAACCCGGCTCCATGTAAGGAACCTGGAAAACGGCCGCACCGTCGTCGTCCGGGTGAACGATCGGGGACCCTTCGTGAAAGACCGGATCGTGGACCTGTCGCGCCGGGCGGCTCGGGAGTTGGGGATGATCGGTCCGGGAACGGCCCGAGTGCGGATTACGGTGATTCCGAATGATCTGGAGTGACCGGTAGGCTCCACCCTCCCCCGGCGTATACTGGTTGGGAGGTGGATCGCCGTGGAACGAATGCCCGCTGGTCTCGCCGTCGGACGCCCGGCTCGCAATCTGGCCGCCGCCCTCTTCTGCTGTCTCCTCCTTTCTTGCGATTTCCTTACTGGTCCGGATGACGGTCTGCCGGTTCCCCAGCAGACGAACGACGGATGGAGGACCGCGTCGCCGGCCCGGGTGGGGATGGATCCGGGTCCGCTGGAGGATCTCCTGGACCGGATCTCCGGGACTCCCGATCACCGCCTCCACTCCCTCCTCATCGTGAGAAACGGGAAGCTGGTGTTCGAGGAGTACTGGCCCGGGACGGACCTCCTTCCTGGCAGCCTGGAGCCCGTGGGGCGGTACTTCGACCGGGAGACCCTCCACTACGTGGCCTCCGTGTCCAAGAGCATCACCTCGGCCCTGGTGGGGATCGCCCAGGACCGGGGCCTCCTGGACTCCGTCGACGTGCCCGTCTTCGAGTTCTTCCCGGAGCACGCAGCGCTGGAGAACGACGCGAACGAGAACATCACCCTCCGGCACCTTCTCTCCTTCACCTCCGGCTACGACTGGAACGAGTTCGTCTACGGGTTCGGGGACCCCCGGGACTCCCACTACCAGATGTTCAACACCGCCGATCCCCTGGGGTACCTCCTGGGCCGCGCCGTCACCACGGAGCCCGGGGCCGTGTTCCACTACAACAGCGGGGACACGAACCTCATGGGTGAGGTGGTACGGCGGGTCACGTCGTCGTCGACCCTGGTGGATTTCGCAGACGCGAACCTCTTCCAGCCCCTGGGAATCGAGGATTACGACTGGATTCGCCTCCCCCTGGACAATGTGGTCACCTTCGCCTCCGGCGGGGCCTCCCTCAGGCCCCGGGACATGGCCAAGCTGGGGGCTCTCTACCTGAACGGGGGCACCTGGAACGGAACCGGGATCGTCTCGTCGGCCTGGGTCGATACGTCCACGCAGATGTCCATCCCCCTGGCAGGGAGCTACCGAAGCCTGTACGGCTACGGCTTCAACTGGTGGTTGGGGCGTTCCACCTACCGGGATCGCAAGGTGGACTACTTTCGGGCCTCCGGGTGGGGCGGTCAGAACATCTGCGTCTTTCCGGAGCTGGAGATGGTCGTGGTGTTCACCGCCGGCGCCTACTACGAAGCGCTGGGCCTGAGTCTGGACGATCTCCTGGAAGACTACATCCTCCAGGCTGTGAGAGAGTAGGGAGCCCTCCTACCGGTGCCGGGGAGCCTCCCAGGGCCGGTGTCCGGCGGCCTCGCCATCACCTCTCCAATCCACCATCGCTCTCCTAGACATCCGACAGGAAGCAACGTATTCTTCTTGTAGAACGTCTAGGAGAAGGAGCGGGGGCTTCGACCCTTCATGGGGAGCCGTCACGTCCCAGGGGCTTCGAAACCAGCTCCGGGACCGACCTACACTCGAGAGCCGCACACCATGACTGACCGCCAGGCCGATCTCCTCCAGGGAACCCTGGACCTTCTCATCTTGAAGACGTTGGCCCTCGGTCCCCACCACGGGTGGGGCGTGTCCCAGCGGATCCAGCAGATGTCCAAGGAGGTCCTCCAGGTGAACCAGGGATCTCTCTATCCGGCGCTCCACAGGTTAGAGCACCGGGGGTGGATCGCCGCCGAGTGGGGCACCAGCGAGAACAACCGGAAGGCCAAGTTCTATCGCCTCACGAAACGAGGCCGAGCCCAGCTCCAGACGGAGGAGGCTCAGTGGCGGCGTTTC
>JASFRP010000556.1:0-3448 GCA_050114895.1 Gemmatimonadota bacterium | reverse complement strand
CTTCCTTGGTGACCTTCACGAATCTGAGCGTGGCCACGGAGTCCACCGGTGGGAGCGCCTCAACGGCGTCCCGGATCCGTCCCCGGTCCCGGGGAGCCACCGGGCTGTCGATCCAGTTCTTCCCCATGAGCCACTCGTCCCCCGGGAAGAGGTTTGAGGACGTAGGTCGGAGGGGCGCCATGGAAAGGAAGCGGCCGTCGGCGTCGAACAGGGACACCCGCTGGAGGCTCTGGTCCCACACCAGGAAGGTGTCCGGCGCCACGACCCGGATCCGCGAGGGCCACCGGAACTCCCCGGGACCCTCTCCGTCCCGTCCGACGGACCTCTGGAAGACCCCATCCGGTCCGAAGACCCGTAGCTCCCGGGAACCGGTGTTGGCAACCACGATGCGCCCATCGCCCAGCCGGACGCTTCCCCCCACCCGGAACAGTTGATAGGCCTCTTCCCCCTCCCTCACACCGATCTCCAGCGTGGGTGCTTCGGACAGGCGCCAGACCTCCGCGGCCGGCGAGACGGAGCCCGGCGGTGCAGCCCCGCCGGCCTCCACCTCCCCTGAAGGGGCCCCCTCCCCATGGCCGGTGCAGGCGACATGGAGGAAAAGGAGAGCACAAAGTGCGAGGAGACGCCGGTCCGGCACGCGGTGCCGACGCCGACCCGGGAGTGAGGCCACCGGACGGGTGCCGTTGGAGCCGGGGCCGTCGGGAGAGGGGTGGATGGATCCCACGGCTGTACCGTTGGGGCGGGAAGGGGGAAACGATGGAATGCGGTCCATGAATGAGGCTCCCTCTCCGAATATCCCTTCCAGGCCGGATGGGCGCGGACGGGATCGGATCCAAGTGTACCAGTCTATTAATACACTGATACACCTTACCCGAAATGTCAAAGAGCCGGTCCCGGTGTACCGGCCCATGACCCTGGGGATGACGCCCCTCTTGCCCGTCCCCGGGCTAGCCGCCCGCCTACGACCCTGCGGGCCCAACGGAGCACCAGGCGGAGCCCCGTTTCATCACAGCTGCTCCCTGATCCATGGGAGGATTCCCTCCAGGGGCACCCGGATCTGCTCCAGGGAGTCCCGGTCCCGAATCGTCACCGTCCCATCTTCGTTCGTCTGTCCGTCCACGGTGACACACCAGGGTGTTCCGGCCTCGTCCTGCCTCCGGTAGCGGCGGCCGATGGATCCGGCGGCATCATAGAAGGAGGGCATGGCGGCGGCTCGAAGCTCCTTGTGGAGCTTCTCGGCGATCTCCGGGAGCCCGTCCTTCTTCACCAGGGGGAACACCCCGACCTTGATGGGGGCCAGCGCCGGCTGGAGACGGAGGACCACCCGTTCCTCTCCCTCTACGACCTCCTCGTGGTAGGCATCGGTTAGCACCACCAGAAGGGTCCGGTCCACGCCCACGGAAGTCTCGATGACGTAGGGAACGAACCGCTTCCCCGACCCCGTGTCGATGTACTCCAGGCGCTTCCCGGAGTACTCCTGGTGCCGGCCCAGATCGTAGTCCGTCCGGTTGTGGATGCCCTCGAACTCCTTCCACCCGAAGGGGAATTCGTACTCGATGTCGAAAGCCTTCTTCGCGTAATGGGCCAGCTCGTCAGGGCCATGCTGGAGGAAGCGCATCTTCTCCTCCCTCAGCCCCAGGCCCGCGTGCCATTTCCACCGAGCATCCATCCAGTACTCGAACCACTCCTCGTCCGTGCCGGGCTCCACGAAGAACTGCATCTCGGCCTGCTCGAACTCCCGGGTTCGGAAGATGAAATTCCCCGGGGTGATCTCGTTCCGGAAGGCCTTCCCGATCTGAGCGATTCCGAAGGGGACCTTCTGCCGAGCGGATCCCTGCACGTTCAGGAAGTTCACGTAGATCCCCTGGGCCGTCTCCGGGCGCAGGTAGACCTGGCTGGCGGCGTCCTCCACCGGCCCCATGAAGGTCTTGAACATGAGGTTGAACTGACGGGCCTCGCTGAAGGTGTCCTTCGTGCCGCACACGGGGCACTGTCCTCCGGCCACCTCCTCCATGTCGGCCCGGAAGCGACGATGGCAGTTCCCGCACTCCACCAGGGGATCCGTGAAACCCTCCACGTGCCCGGAGGCCTCCCACACCCGGGGGTGCATGAGGATGGCCGCGTCCAGCCCCTCGATATCGTCCCGCTGGTGCACCATGGCACTCCACCAGCGGTCCTTGACGTTCTTCTTCAGCTCCACTCCGAGGGGACCGTAGTCCCAGACGGAGCCGGTACCACCGTAGATCTCGGAGGACTGGAAGATGAATCCGCGTCGCTTGCACAACGACACGAGCTTGTCCATCAGGTCGTTTTCGGCCATGGGTCGAATACTCTGTCTTGTGTCCAGGGGCGGTCCCGCCCGGGTCCGGCGCAAACTTTAAAAGGTAGACGAGCTCCGGATCTCCAGCAACCAGGTTGTCGGCATAGGATGGGCCGGGCCAGGAACAGTGTCCGGATCCCGGGCTCGATCTTGCGTGGAATGAAAGGATGGGGATATTGAGAAGTTAAAGGGGTTGAATAGAGGCCGCCAGGGCCTCCCCCAGGCCGAACCTGGCCCGGGCCGCCGGGTACCAGGGACGTGTCGACTCGGGCCGGAAAGCCCGGACCTTCTGGAGCCAAGGAGCAGGGAAATGGAGCTGATCGTAACGGAACGGGCCCAGAACGTGGTTCGTTCCTTCATGGAACAGACGGAGGGGGAGCTGCGGGCTCTGAGGATCGTGGCCCGGCCAGGGGGAGCGGAGGGCCCCAAGTTCGAGCTCTCCCTGGTCTCCGAGGCGGACCGTGCGGAAGATGACGTTCGTGTGGACCTCTCGGGGTTCTCGGTCTTCGTGGGGAAGGAGAGCGCAGACCGCCTGGACGGTGCTACGGTGGACTTCGTGGAGCGGGTGAACGAGAGCGGATTCGAGATCCGGCCGGCCCGGCCGGGCCTCAAGGTCGCCGGTCCCCCGAAGGGAGCCCTGGCGGAGAAGGTGAAGGACGTGCTGGACGCCCAGGTGAACCCGGCCGTGTCAGCCCACGGTGGGGAGATCGTCCTGGTGGACGTCCAGGGCACGGAGATCTTCATCGAGATGTCCGGAGGGTGCCAGGGATGCGCCCTGTCCCGGATGACGCTGAAGCAGGGAGTGGAGCGGATGGTAAGGCAGGCCGTGCCGGAGGTGACGGCCGTCCACGACGTGACCGATCACGGGTCAGGGGAGAACCCCTTCTATTGACGGCCCCAAAGGGCGGATGACATGGGCCCCGGGGGACCGCTCCCCGGGGCCCTTTTTGTCGGAGCCTGACCGGATACGCCAGCTCTGGGCGCCCCGTCGACATCCCGTCAACATCCCGTCAGCCGATGATCACGACCCCCCCACTGCTCCCCCCGATGCGCGGGTTCACGATGTTGTTGAAGATCGAGCCGAAGGTGTAGGAGAAGGTGATGTAGCTGTAGTAATCGTAGTCGGTC
>JASFRP010000555.1:0-3449 GCA_050114895.1 Gemmatimonadota bacterium | reverse complement strand
TCTGGCCAGCGGTGGTGAGTTGGGACACGCCGACGTCGACGTCGTGGAGGAGGACGAGGGCGGGTGGAACCCCCAGGGCGCTGAGATGGTGAGGCTGGCACAGGGAGGCGGCTTGCCGATTGTCTTCAGGATCGAGGAGGGCCTGGGAGAGCGGGCCGGGGCAGAGGATCGCACGGTCACCCTGGCCGGTCGTGCGGTTACACTCGACCTTCCCGAAGGAGCGCTGAGTGGGGATGTATTCTTCACCGCCACGCCTGCGGATGTCCCGCCTGGAGGTCCGCCGATTCCGCCGGGCACGGCCTGGGACCTCGGCCCCGACGGCCTGGACTTCGGGGTGCCGGTCTGGCTGACCCTCTCCTACGATCCTGCCAACCTGCCTCCCGGGACAGAGGAAGACGAGCTCCGTATCCACAAGCTGGTGGACGGCAAGTTCATCAAGATGGACGCCGGAAGCGTAGACGAGGTGGAGCACACGGTGACGGCCCTTATCGACGGATTCAGCGTCTACGTCGCGTCCGAGTCGTCCCACGACGTCCGTGTATGTGGAGCGGTTGGAGGGGACTTCCCCAACTACGCCACGCTCGCCGCCGGGGTCGACGCGGTGGCGGAGGATGGTGTGGTGCATCTGTGTGCAGGCGTCCACGAAGCCAACTCACTGGTTCTCGACAAGGCCGTTACCATTGAGCCCGAGAGCGACGCCGACGTGACCGTTCATGGCAGCCTGCTGATGGGGCACGAGACGGGGACCGTGACGATCCGCGGAATCACGCTGGTCCAGGGCGAATCTGCTGGTGCCGTCAGCGGTTCCGGAACCTATGCCGACGTGCTTCTCGAAGAGCTGACGTTCCTGGAGTCGTCGGCTTCGTTCGAAGCCACCACGGTATCCGATGCTCATGTGGTGGTAAGAGGTGTCGACTTCCTTGGAGGCGACCGGGCGGGTCTGAGCGCGTATTCAGCGCCCTGGATGGAGGTGCTGGATAGCTACTTCGAGGCTCAAACCGGACTCTCGAGCCTGCAGTTCCAGGGTGGACAGGATGGGCTGATCTTGCGAAACCGGTTCGAGGAGTGTGGCTGGCGCGGCTGCATTCGGGTCGTCAACGCCGGAACCGTCTTGATCGCGGAAAACACGATTCGCACGACTGCGAGAGCCGAAGTCTTCGAGGAGCGGTTCGGGAGCGGCGTCATCGCGGGGCTGGTAGCGGACGGCGTCGACGTCACTGCCGAACGGAACGTCGTCGTGGGCGTCGGGCCGGTTTCGGACCCGAATGACCAGAGCACATATCCGATGAGTCAGTTCGGCGCCCTGACGGCCTGGTACGGAGCCGGGTCGACGACGTTCCGGGACAACGAGGTGCGGAATGCCGGCGTGGGAATCGGTGGCTGGGCTCTTTCGCTCACCGCCACCGGGAACGTCGTGGAGGACGTCCACACGGCGGTGTATGTGCAGGGTGGCCTGCTGCCGTCCGTGGACGTACGGGAAAACGACTTCATGGGGTATGTCGTGTCGATCGAGGTCTACGGAGATCCCGTCGCACCGGGTAGCATGACCTGCAACTGGTGGGGAGACGAGAGCGGACCGCAGAATCCCATCGGCGCCGGGGCCGGTGTCTACACGCCCTTCGCGACGGAGCCCATCGCGGGAACGGGGCGCGGGTGTTAGTTGGGGGGAGCCTCCCACTTCTTGCGGATATGCTCATCGCTCAGCATGTTGACACGGTCGCCCCAGAAGCCAAGTGCTCCTTCACGTGCTCCGGAGGTAGTGCAGCATGTCTCTCCGAAATCCGCTCCTCGGACTCCTCCCCCTTCTGGCCCTGAGCTGTGACCACGCGGAGCCGCCCTTGGGACCAGAGGCGGCCGAGCCGACGCCCCTCCTCTCCGTCGTGGACGCCACGGCCCCGGGAGGGCTCCCTGGCTTCTACTTCCGGCCACCCATCGTCCCGGGGCCTCCGGCGAGCGTCGGCGATTTTGATGCCTCCCTCCTGGACCTCCTGGTGGTGGAGGTCTGCGAGTGGAACGGCGAAGCCTGCATGCTTCCGCTGATTCGCCGGATAACGTCAGACGACCGCCCCCCGGAAGGCCTCCGCCTCAACAAGAGCGGCGAGTTCTACCGTGCCGTTTGGGACACCGGGCGGGATGAGCTCGATCCGGAAAAGACGTATAGGGTGAGGGTCCTCGCCAGCGGCGGGGAGTTGGGTCACGCCGACGTGGACGTAGTGGAAGCAGCGGGAGAGGAATGGAACCCCCACGGCGCCGAGATGGTGAGGCTGGTGAAGGGAGATGGCTTGCCCATTGTCTTCAGGATTGAAGAGGGCCTTGGGGTGCGGACGGGGCCGGGGGATCGAACTGTCACCCTGGCGGAGGGTGGCGTCACCCTGGAGCTACCGGAGGGAGCATTGACGGAGGACGTGTTCCTCACCGCCACGCCGGTGGAGATTCCTCCCGGAAGTCCGCCTGCCGTCCCTGGGACGGCCTGGGACCTCTGTCCTGACGGCCTGGGGTTCGGAGTGCCAGTCTGGCTCACCATCCCCTACGACCCCGACCTGCTCCCAGAGGGAACAGAGGAAAGGGAGCTCCGGATCCACAAGATCGTGGACGGCGAGTTCGTACAGCAAGACGCGGGGCTGGTGGACTTGCTGAACAAGACGGTATCCGCTGAGGTGGACGGATTCAGCGTCGTCGTCGTGATTCCGCGCGACCCGGACAGCCCCGAGGACATCCTCCCGCCCGAAGTGCGGTCGATAGAGGTGCTCGATCCGGTGTCCGGAACGTTTGGCGACGCGGTGCCCCTCGAGTTGAGCGCCGCCGACGCCAACTTGACTCTCCGTATATGGATCACGGACGGAGGCACGGGCGTCGGGCGCATATTCGTGGAGTGGATGAGCCCGAGCGAGCGCCAGCGCCGATTCATCTGCGCGACCGAAGCACCTCCGGATATCGGCTTCGACACGAATGGTCATTGGGATTGCGAGGTCACGTTCCCGCAGTATGCGGAGGCCGGTCTCTGGCAGCCGGCGTGGGTCGCGGTCTGGGACAAGGTCGGAAACCGAATCAACTACCGCACCGGGCCTGGAGGGTTCTGCGATATCACCGGCACTCAATGCATCTCCGAGATTCCGCAGATCACCGTTGTCAGCGATCAGCAAGATATCATTCCCCCAGTGCTGCATTCGCTCGAGGTGAGCCCGGATATCGAGCCTCGAGTCTTCGGGCCGTCCGTGACCGTCGACGCGAGCACGGGGCCTCGGAGGGTCTTCTTCAGATTTGAAGCTACCGATGAGCCGTCCGGAGTGAGCAGTGAGTTCTCCGATAGAGGATTCGCATGGGAGCTTATGGGGCCCAGCAACCAGAGGCTAAGTCAATCGACGAGGGTGGCCTGTACCCTGGAACAGGGCGACCCCGAAGACGGCACCTTCGAGTGCCGCCTCACCATTGCGCAGCATGCCGAAGCC
>JASFRP010000554.1:0-3453 GCA_050114895.1 Gemmatimonadota bacterium | reverse complement strand
CACCCCGCCCGGATCTGAAAGAGCAGATACCCGATGACCAGGATCTCCCCTACGGAAAACGAGGCCCACCCGGTGAGGACGGCCAGGAAGCGGACCACCCGGGGACCGAATCCGGAACCGTAGAGGGACTCCACGAGGGTGGGGGCTCGGGTGAGGAGGAGCCCCAGGCAGTACGTGGCCACCCCCAGGGAGAGGATGGCGAGACGCCGCCGGGCGTGCAGGGCTCGGTTCCTCGGATACCGCCTCTGCTCCGTTTGATCTGTCAATTGGAAAGCGGGGGAAGGAGGACTCGGAATCGACGCGTCTATGATAGGCGTAGGGACGGGGCCAGGTCCACCAGGCCCGGTCCACCGGGCCACTGGCGTACCACCAGTTGCTCCCCTAACCTCCGGGGCGTGACCTCAGCCATTCGTCCCGGAGGAATCCATGTCTCGGCTTCGGCTCCCTGCTTTGCCCGTCCCGCGGCGTCTATGCCTGGTAAAGCTGGTCTCCTTTTCCCTTCTCCTGCTCCTGGCCGGCGTACCGCTGGCGGCCCAGGAGAAGCCTCCAATCATCGTGGACGACTACGGGGCGTGGAAGCAGATCAGCTCGGTGGCCCTCTCCCCCGATGGAGAGTGGATGACGTGGGTTCAGGACAGGTTGGAGGGAGAGGACTCCCTCTACGTGAAGGCCCTGGACGGCGAGACCCTCTACGTGGCCCCCAGGGGCCAGTCTCCGGCCTTCTCCCGGGACTCCCGCTGGGTGGCCTACCTCATCGCGCCTCCCGAGAGAGAGGGGGGCCAGGGAGGTGGCGCTGCTCCGCAGCGTCCCCCGAGCCCCACGCCGGGCCAGCGGCCGGGACAAGGGGGGCGGAATGCCGAGGGCCGGACCCTGGTTCTGAAGAACCTCGCTTCCGGTGATTCCGTGACCTTCGCCGACGTCGCTTCTCACTCCTTTCCGGAGAACACCGATATCCTCCTGCTCCGGAAGCGCGGCCCGGGGGACGACGCGGACTATGACGGGGCCGACCTGCTGTTGTACGATCTGGGGGATGGGACTTCCCTGAACCTGGGGAACGTATCGGAGTTCGCGGTGAACGACCCGGGGACCCACCTGGCCTACCTGGTGGATGCCCGGGACGACGCCGGGAACGGGCTGTACCTCCTGGATCTGGCCACCAACGCCGTCCTCCCCCTGGACACGGATCAGGCCACCTACGCCAACCTCACCTGGGAGGAGGATGGGGAGGTTCTGGCTGCCCTCAGGGGGAAGATCCCGGAGGGAAAGATGGAGCGGGAGAACGTCCTTCTGGTCCTGAGAGAGCTGGGAACCCCCCGGGAGCTGCAGCGACTGGATCCCGCCACTGCTGCCGGCTTCCCAGAGGGATTCGTGCTCAGTGAGAGGGGGGGGATCACCTGGGGGGACGCCGGGGACCGGATCTTCGTCGGGATCAAGGAGCAGTCCGACAGCCTCCAGGAGCTCGAGGGACGGGCGAACGTGGACGTCTGGCACTGGAATGACGTGGACGTGCAGTCCGTCCAGCAGGTGAGGGCGGAGCGAAATCGGAACCGGACGTGGAGCTCGGTGGTGAACCTGGGATCTCGGGGCCTCTCCTTCGTTCGGCTGGCGGACGAAGACCTGGAGACGGTCTCCCAGGCCGGAGACTCCAAATGGGGGATCGGCCAGGACCCGACGCCCTACGAGTACGAGATCAGCTGGGGGGGAACCAGCGCCGACAGGTACCGGGTGGACCTGGATACCGGGGAGCGAGCCCTCATGGCCCGGGACGTGGGCCGGGAGGTGGGGACCTCTCCGGACGGGATGTGGTGGATCTTCCTCCGGGACGAGGAGGTCATCGCCCGAAACGTGCCGTCGGGGGACGAAGTGAACCTCACCGAGACTTCCGGCGTGGACTTCGTGAACCGACAGGACGACCATCCCTACGAGCTCCCGGCCTACGGGCTGGCGGGGTGGAGTGAGGATGGGGAGAGCGTCGTCCTCTACGACCGGTTCGACGTCTGGGAGGTGCCGCTGGACGGGAGTCCCGCCACCAACCTCACGGCGGGAGTGGGAGGGCGGGATCAGATCCAGTTCCGGGTGACGACGCTGGAGCCCACCCCCGGAGGTGGGGGGTTCCGGGGATTCGGCCGGGGCGGGGGGAGTGACCGGGAGATCGACCTCTCCGAGCCTGTCCTCCTTACCGCCTACGGAGAGAGGACGAAGAAGAGCGGCTACTGGGAGGTGGAGAAGGGGAGCGCGCCGGAGGCCATCTTCTGGGTGGACAAGTCCGTCGGCCGGCCCATCAAGGCCGACGACGCCGAGCGCATGGTCTTCACCCAGGAGACCTTCGTGGAGTTCCCGGACTACTGGGTGAGCGACACCCGGTTCCGGAATCCGCGGAAGGTCACCGACGCCAACCCCCAGCAGGCCGATTTCGCCTGGAGTCCCGGCCGGGTCCTCATCGACTACGTGGATGACCGGGGGAACGAGCTACAGGGTACCCTGGGGCTTCCGGCGGGCTACGAGGAGGGGAAGCGGTACCCCATGCTGGTCTATTTCTACGAGCTGTCCAGCCAGAACCACTATCGGTACCAGGGGCCGACCTACGACGACCGGCCCCACATGGCCACATACGCCAGCAACGGTTACCTGGTCTTCCAGCCGGACATCGTCTATACCATCGGCCGGCCCGGCAGCTCGGCCGTGGACGACCTCACGGCCTCCATCCAGAAGGTCATCGACCTTGGGTACGCCGATCCCGACCACATCGGGCTCCAGGGGCACTCCTGGGGCGGGTACCAGTCGTCCTTCGTCGTCACCCAGACCGACCTGTTCGCCGCAGTGGTGACGGGCGCACCGCCCACGAATCTGATCTCGTTCTACAACACCCTCTACCGGAGCACCGGCACGGTCCAGCAGGGGATCACCGAGGTGGGACAGGTCCGGATGGGCACCACCCCCTTCGAGGACTTCGATCTGTACCTGAGCCAGTCCCCCATCCACCACACGGGCGACATCACCACCCCGTTCCTGATCCTCCACGGGACCGCCGACGGCTCGGTGGACTACGGCCAGGGCCTGGAGTACTTCAACATGGCCCGGCGCATGGGGAAGGAAGTCATCCTCCTCTCCTACCCCGACGAGGGACACCACCTGTCACGGAAGGAGAACCGCATCGACTTCCAGATCCGGATGATGCAGTTCTTCGACCACTATCTCAAAGGGACGCAGCCCGCCAAGTGGATGGTGGAGGGGGTCCCCTACCTGGACAGGGACTACGCCAACCCCCGGGAGATGATGGACGGCACCCTCTGGGGAAAGCCCCCCTCCGAGGATGAGAGGCCGGCGGGGCGGCGAAGGGGCGGCGGCTAGGGGGGAGGCCTTTCCTGGCGGGTCCCGGAAGGGAGGGTCGGAAGCAACCCTCCGGACACGTGTGGCGTCTCATATCTGTAGATTGACCTACAAGGTCACATG
>JASFRP010000553.1:0-3469 GCA_050114895.1 Gemmatimonadota bacterium | reverse complement strand
CAAGGTCATGTCTGCCAGCACCGAACCGGTGAAAACCTTGGTGATGGAGCCGATCTCGAAGACCGACTCTCCGTCCAGCGGCGGCTGGCCCGGACCCGGATCTCCCCAGGCCAGGACCCGGGTGGCGCCGTCGGCCTCGAGGAGTCCGACCACGATCCCGGCACTTCGGCCCTCCTCCACGCGCTCCTCCAGCATCGCAAGGATCACAGAGTCGGACGGGAACGGCGCCCCCCTCGATTCCGGATCTTGCCCCGATACGGGTGCGCTACGGACGAACGCGAGGATGACCACGGCGAAACTGGTCAGACTCCTGCTGCGGGGAGAGCGGAGGCGGCGTCGACACCTGGGCGCGACTCCACCGGCGTGTCTGCAGGATGCCGAAGATCCCAAATGAATCCTCATGCGTCTGAGGTCATCCGCTGGTTGGAGGAGCCCCATCCATCAGGGGTATCAGCCGATAGCGAACGATCTGCGGATAGCCGAGCTCATGCATTGATACTGCCCATGCCAATTCCGCGCTGAGGACGGGACTTGGATAGAGTCTCATGGCCTCTGGCATCTTCACTGGGCCCAGATACCGCCCTTCGGAGTCGAATACGTCCGCCACTCTCGGTGATATCCACTGGGTTGGGAAACCATCCTCGGGATGTTGAGGTTCCCAGGCAAGGTTCTCCTCCTCAACGGCCGCGGTAGACCGTAGCACCCAGATCGATCCGTCGAGGCCGGCGAACACGGACACCCAGGGTGGCTTGTCGGACGGAATTCCCGGGCCCTGCCAATGCCACGACGGATTGTTGGCCCTCCGAACCGTCCGGGTGATCCGTTCCCGGACCTGGTTTGCTTCCCCCGACAGCACCGGAACCGGGTCCACGGCCCGCTGGATTCGCAGGATCGTTCCATCGGGCTCCCATCGCTCGATGCGGTACTCACTCGTCAACCCGAACAGGAACCGTCCATCCCGGGTCATGGTCCATTGTTCGGAGGGCATGAAGGGGATGGAGTAGGAGGCTCTACCATTCTCCATCGTTACCTCGAGTCGCGGAGCTGCATACCCTCGACTGGGTTCCGGGACCGTATCCACCACGGACCCCTCCAGATCGTACCGGACCAGGGCACCGGGGAACGTGGGGTTGAGGACTCTCTCCTGGGCGTCGAGAAAGAACGGCACACTCGTGGCGTACCCGGAGCGCAGGAGCCATCCGCCCTGGTACTCACCCTCCGGCGAGAAGACCGAGAACCGCCAGGGGGCGTCCCGCACGACGATCCGGCCATGGTCTGTCACGCGGACACAGTCCGGGGCCAAGAACTCGCCGGGACCCTCCCCCCCAAGACCGATGGTCCGCACGTGCTCTCCCTGTGCCGAGAACACTCTGACGTTCTGGGCTTGCCTGTCGACAACGTAGACGCGGCCGCGGGCATCGACATCCAACCCCGCCACAGCACCCAAAAGGTAGGGGTCAGCACCGTCGAGAGTGCCAATGGAGAGCTCGGGCGAAAGCGTAAGCGTATCTCGCCAGACGCTCCCGCGAATCGTGTTGACCAGGACGGTGTCCCCCTTCGCCTCCCGCACCGAGGTCCACGGCTGTTCGATTCCTTCCGCTGGCTCCCGGTTGCAGGCCGTCAGCATCCTACCTGCCAGGAAGAGAGTCAGGAAAGCCGCGGCTGGGGAACGCCTTTTCCTCATTGATATCGGGCTCCGTGCTGTGGATCGGTCATGATCACCGCTACCGGGGCATCGTGAACACGGCCAGGTCACGGACGATGGACTCGCTCAAGCGGTGGGGTGCCGTGAACTCCTCCACCTGGAGTCCGCAGTCGATGAAGGGCCGCACGAGCTGGCTCCGCTTGGGCTGATACGCGTTGAAGATGAGCACCATGGCGCCCCCCGGTCGCAAGCAGTCCCGCCAGACCGGCGCGCACACCTCGAGCGTCTCCAACGGGTTCCGGGTCCCCCCCGGAGTCCTGTGCTGGACGCCGTAGGGGAGGTCGGTGACGATGAGGTCGTGGCGCTTCCGCTGCAGGAGCTCGTCGGCCTGCCGCGCGTCGCCGGTGATCAGGCGGACGACCCGCTGGCCAAAATGGTACTGCAGGAACCGGCCGTGGCCTTTCCGACGGAACGTCCCCACCGACCCCTTCGTCTCCTTGTGCTTGATGCGGTGGAGTTTCGTCTGCTTCTTGACGTGCCGCTGCACATGGGCCAGGGCCTTCGGGTCGTAGTCGATTCCGTAGGCGTCCAGGCCGTAGCGGGCGGCCCACAGAAGCGTGGTGCCCCGCCCCGCCATGGGGTCCAGGAGGGTCAGCGTTCGCTGACCATCGTTGTCGCAAAAGGTGAGCCCCACGTTGATGGCCAGCTGGGTGACGAGCTCGTTCGTCTTCCCACGATACTTCGCGCCGGTGACGAACTGCTCTGGAAGCTCGAACGATGGAGACTGATCCACGACGGTGAGCCCGCCGTCGCCCTCGCGGAAGATGGCCTGGACGAAGCTCAGGCGCGTGAGGCGCTGGAAGTCGGCCTCCCGGGCGTCGACGGTCAGAAAGACAAGGGGGCCTGCCTGCCCTGTCTCAATCTCCCCTTCGGGGTAGAGCGCAAGGTATTCCGCCCGTGCCACGTCGACGGCGTCCTCGAAGTAGGCGCCCTGGGTGAGCGGGGATAGGAGTAGTCTGACTCTCATGCGGTGTCGTTCGCCTGAAGGCCCTCAGACAACATTCTCAAAGTGCCGCTCCGGAGACAGACTCCCGGCCATGAGGCAACCACCGTCAGAAAGCCAGCTGGCCCCTCGCCTCCAACGCACCTTCGACGAGCGTGATCGCAGAGTCGAGCGCAGCCAGGAGTTCTCCGCGAAATGTGACGCAGGCCATTTCTGTCTCCAACCTGGAGTTGAGGACATTCCACAATCTCCGATTCCCGTAGAGTGATGCAGGGTCGAGGGGAAAGGGGCTATGGGTTACAGGCCATGCCTCGAACTCTGGTGGGACCAGGTCGGTTGGAACGAAATAATCCCACAAGACCGGCTCCAGCGTCAGGAATTCTTGATTGACAGCCAACGCATCTAGTTCCGAGTTCCTCTGGAGCCAGCGGTCGTACCGACTCAAAGCGATGCGGAGCGAATCATCTCTGATCAGTCCCAGGTTCCCCGTCGCAATCATCTCTTCATACGTGGAATGTTCCGGCGTGTAAACGCTCAGGTCCGTAGCGGACCCCAGAGTCTCTCTCAACACCTCAATGCCAGCCGGCCCGGACTTCGCCCTCAGTTCCTCCAGCGCCGAGCGCAAATTTCCTTCGGTGATCTCATGCCTATCGATAACCTCAATCAGCGTCTCCCGACTGGCCTCGAGGTCTTGATGGAGCCGAGTCAGATACCGGGTTTCCAGGCCCCGATCCCTGCGCTCTTCCCGCCACGAGTCCACCCAAAGGGCACCAAGAATCCCAACCACCACAACCACAAACTCAATAAACAGGACGCCCCAG
>JASFRP010000552.1:0-3479 GCA_050114895.1 Gemmatimonadota bacterium | reverse complement strand
GAACTCGGGTTTGGCCTCGGCGGTAGTGGAGGGTATGGAACAGTACGTGGAGGCAGGTGTCCTCCTTCCCCGGGAAGACCATGTGGAGTGGGCCGGCGCCGGTCGCTGCCTGGGTGGGATCATCCGGCGGACGGGGATCTTCGAGGAGTTCTCGACCCACGGCCCGCCGCTGGGGATGATGGAGGGATTCCTCTACGGGACCCAGCAAATGGAACTGGGGGTGGGTGATTCGGTAATCGTACTCTCGGAGGCCTCCCAGGGGATCTTCCGTGGCGCAGCGGATCTCGTGGCCCATCTCCAGGGGAAGCCCGTAGGGGACATCGTAACCACGGTCCAGAAGGCGTTGAGGAAGGCCCAACCCACCGGCCCCGTCGAGACCTCGATCCTCTTCATCCGGAGACAGTAAGCGTCACCAGGTGGACCCTCCATCCATGCCCTGAAGGAACCCATGGCGATCACCGAGAAGGACATCCGAGACGCACTCAAGAAGGTCAAGGACCCCGAGCTCAATCTGGATCTGGTCACTCTCGGCCTGGTCTACGACATCCAGGTCCAGGACACGGCTGCCAAGGCCATCATCTCCCTGACCACACCCATGTGCCCGGTTGCCGGCGAGATCGTCGATCAAGCCCGGTTGGCTATCGCAAAGGTGGAGGGGGTGGAGAAGGCGGAGGTGGAGTTGACCTTCGATCCTCCCTGGACGCCCGAACGGATCAGCCCTTTGATCCGGTCGTCTCTCGGCCTGTAGCCATCATGGGAAGGACCGCCACCGAGTAGGCGCGGCGGTCCTTGGGTATTCTACTGGAATGCCTGAAGGGATGCGGCCCGGATCTCAGTGGACCAGTTCCACCTCCTCCAGGAAGTCCTTCAACGGGTTTGCCACTTCGATGGCCCGCTCTTGAAGAGCGCTCGCCAGAGACTCCGACCCCGCTTGAGACCCGGCGAGGTGCCGCGCAACCGCCCTTCCCACGTGGGCATCGGATTTGCGGGCCGCCGCGTAGTATTCGGAATACCTTGCGCTGACCCTCTGTTCGAAGAGAGGGAGTTGGGTCCTGGGCGTCCCGTTGTCCACCATGTCCTCGAAGATGGCGACATGGAAGGCGTCAAGACCCTCCCGTACCAGATCCCGGTCGGACCGGCCCACGAAGGCCAGCTGGAGCCCGCGCGTGTGTGCCCACATGAGGAAGATCAGGATCTCCTCCGCTGGCGCCTCCGCTGGAAGCCCGTCGTCACGGGTGAGGCCGAGTCCGCCCAACAACACCTCCGCGTCCCCATCGGCGATGAAATCAGAGAAGCTCTCCCACACCAGGCGGGCCAAGGTGTCACCCAGCTCCTCCGGGGTCATGTTCTGTGGAGCGTTGAACTCCCGGGTCTCGTCAGTCATCTCAGAAAACGCTGTAATCATATTGGTACCGTATCGTCTAGTGATTAACACAATTCCGCCGATTCTAAACCGAGTGTCAAGATTCTCGATCTGGACCCAACGGCGAAGGGCGGGGGTTAGATACGTGGCAAGAACCGATCCAAACACTCATCTGGAGCTCACCATGGCCTCTCCATCTCCGACCGCCCCCCCACCTCGCGCCTCGTTCGGCTGGCGAATTCTGGTTCCGGTGCTTCTCTCCATGACGGTGGGTGCCTGCGCCTCCGGCCCGGCGCAGCTGCCGGATCCGCGCCCCATCGTGGTGCGTTCCGGAGCGAGGCTGTACCCGGAGAAATCCAGGATGGAGGAGATCGACGCCTGGTTCCGGCCCGAGATGGAGAACATCGAACAGGATCCCACCTTCCTCATCCAAACGGTGGAGCGGGACACCCCCGCCTATCCCTGGGAATCTCTTTATATCTCGAATGACACGGCCAAGATCGGCCTGGAGGTCCGGAAGTCTCCGGAGGCCGAGACCGCCTACCAGATCTATGCCCATCTCCGCTTGATGGAAGTCATGAATCGGCTCGACGAGTTTCTTCCCGGAGCCGCCGGCGCCGAAGGGTATACGCTGGAGAGGGCCATCCTGGCCAGGGTCTCCGACGTGTGGCTCTACGGAAGGGGTGTGTTCGATGCCGTGGCATATGAGCCCCTGGAGGAGTTGATGTATTCCAACGAGAACGGGTACCTGGATGCGTTCCTTCTCACCGCCAGGGCAGACGAATTCGGGGAGGACCGCCAGCGCTGGCTCCAGGAGAATCCGGAGGCGTTGGAGCAATTCCGTCAGTGGTTCGTCGAGACCTTCTCTCGGGAGCCTCCGGGGTTGAGGGAAGGGACCTGAGGGAGCGGGACGAGGGCCAGAGGACGTCCCGGGACCTCTCCGCGGTGGCATTGGGAAGGGCCTGTCCCGGAGGCGGGGGGCAGGCCCTTCCGGGTTTTCCTGAAGGGGGCCACGTGGGGCCCTGCGGACGACTACACGGGTCCGACGAGGGACCAACGCAGCGCGACTCTGGGTTCACCGGGGTCCTGGCTTACGACGAGGTCCAGCCTTCCGGTGCGGGCGAATCTGGCATCGGATTGCTTTCCCCCGATGGTGGAAAAGGCGTCGACCCGGACCGTGGTTTCGGTGCCGTCGGGAGCCCGGGCCCGAAAACGAGAACCCTTGATTTCCCTGAGAGACGGGGCCTTCCCCTCAGCGAGTCGAACCCTCAGGATCTGGCCGGAATAGGGAGCTTTCATCGCATCGACGACCCGAAATACCGGCTTGTCCGCCTGCCTGTCTGGTGACATGGTTTCTGTCTGCCTCGGTGTTGGGGACGATCTTCCTGACCGGCGCCACTGCCCCTGAAGGGGGAAGACACTAAAATAGCCGGACCTGTTCGTCAAAGGACATACCGGAACGGTCGGCAGGAAGGATGGTGAGCTCGGTGGCACCAAACGGGAGGTCCGGGTTGGAGATGGATGCGGAGCACATGCGCCGCCTTGGGCATGCGGTGGTGGATCGGGTGGTGGATCGGTGGCTGACCCTGGGGGACGGTCCGGCCTGGGAAGGAGGGACCCGGCGGGAGCTGGAGCCCCTCCTGGCAGAGGGTGCCCCGGAGGAGCCACGCGACGCCGAAGACGTCCTGACCAGGGCGTACGAGGAGATTCTCCCGAAGGCGGGGCGAATCGACCACCCCCGCTTCTTCGCCTTCATTCCCGCATCCCCCACCTGGCCCTCCGTCCTGGGGGAGTTTCTGGCCACGGGGTTCAACATCTTCCAGGGTACGTGGCTGGAGTCGGCGGGCCCGAGTCAGCTGGAGCTGGTGGTAATGGATTGGTTCCGCTCCTGGCTGGACCTGCCCGAGTCCGGTGGTGGGCTCCTCACCTCCGGAGGATCGGCGGCGAACCTGGTGAGCCTGGTGACGGCTCGGGAATGGGCCGGGAATCCCCCGGACCCTGTGATCTACTTCAGCGACCAGGGCCACAGCTCTCTGGAGCGGGCCGCCCGGATCATGGGAGTCCCCGCGGGGAGGGTACGGAGGATCCCCACGGACGATGCATTCAGGATGGACCT
>JASFRP010000551.1:0-3485 GCA_050114895.1 Gemmatimonadota bacterium | reverse complement strand
AGCCTGAAAGCCACCTTCTCGGGATCCGTGGAAAAGGCAGGCTGGGGGCCGGTCACGTAGAACCCTGTGGAGTCGGTCTGAACGGAGCCGGCGATGTTAATTCCTCCCGGGTAGAGAATCAGAACCGCGACCCCGGACTTTCCCGCTCCGTCGGGAGTTGTGACGTGCCCGGAGACACTCACCTCGCAAGAGTGCCGCGCGTCCGCGCCGGGGGTGTACCGATCAGTACTCCCCGCACCGGATGGGGGGCCAAAAAGAGTGAGATCGCCGCACCCGCTCATCCCCATACAAAGCACAGTCGAAAACAGAAGAATCCGGACTTTCATGGCTTCGCCTCTTGGAGTTGGGTTGCTCTTTCTCCCCTGAAGCTAGGCAGCAGTGGGATGCGCAATCGTACGTCCGGCTACGTAGGTGGCTCCCCTCGTTGGCGTAGGCGTCGTCCGCCCAGGACAGGCATACCCGCACCATAGGCATCTTCTCCGGCTGGCCGGCGTGGTGGCCGAAGTGGAGCGGATCCGGGCTCACCTCCGGGAGCTCCGGGAGCGGCGGGCAGCGAGAGAGGCCGCATGAGCCCCCGGCACGCCGAAACGCACCGAGGGCTCGGTAGGGGTGGGTTAGTTCCGCTGCTGGGCGATCCAAGTGCCATCGTCTGCGGTGAGCAAGCCGTCGCAGTAGGTGCTGCTGAAAGGTTCGTTGGGAGTCTCGAACCCCCAAGCGGAAGATGCGAGACATCCCTCTTGCCCCCGCCCAACAGTGCTGTCGCCCTCGTTGAAGACAACCGGACCGGAGCCATCCGCCGGCGTGGCGGTCACGGTCCAGGTGCCATCTGTCCGCCATTCAAGCGTTGCAGAAGCGTAGGTGTCGTTAGGGAGGTCGCTGTCCAGGAGTCTGGAAAAGTCATAGGTCCCGTAGACTTGGTCGATCCGTTGTCCGGTGCCATTGTTGCCAGTACCCGTGGTGATCTTCCACCCGTCAGGGGTCCGTTCCATCAGAACTGTGAAGCTGGCGTTCCCTGGCCAATGCAGAATCCGCCCGTCCGTGTAAGTGGCGGTGGCGTCATAGTATCCCTGGAACATCGCCGCATCGGGGCTCAGCGCTTTCGCCGCCGTTTCGGTCCACTCCAGATCATACCTGACCACGTTCTCGAACTGGCGTTCCCAGCCTTCTCGGACCGTCCCGTAGTCGCGCGGGGCGGTGGCTCCGCTGAAGGAGGTCCCAGTCGGGTGGTAAGCCGCCATCAGCATGTCCAAGTCATGTTGGCGAAACCCCTCAAGCCAGTCCTCTGCGGCCTGGCGGACTTCCGCCTCAATCTGAGCCTTTTCGGCCTCGGTCATCTCCGGTGGAGCGGTCTGGCAAGCGGCGATAAGCAACAGAACGGCAAGAGCGGCAAGCGTGCGCATGCGGCCTCCTGGTTGGGGGGGACTACGTGGTATTTAACCCGGCTAAGTGAGGGAGGCAAGCAAAGACGCAACGAAGAAGAACAAAGAGCAAAGTGGGAGAGGGTTGGCACCGCATTTGTGGCCTTCGTTCTTACATGTCCAGACGTGGTTCGATGGCCCAACAGCATTTGCGCAAGCATCCTTGGGTGGATAAGCTGCATGCGGATTCCAACCGAACCGTGCTTCAAGGGAATCCTCAGTGGATCGGAGGATCCGTCCCCCCCCATCGAAAGGATGACCCATGGTTGACCAAACTTCCCCTTCGGGTCGGAAGGGCCTGTCGTTCGGACTGGTTTTGACGGCAGTGGTGGTCCTTGTCGGCTTCGCGCAGGTGAGCCGTGATCAGGCCGATGAAAGAACCGCCCTGCAGATGATCCTGGCTGACCTGGAAACCGACTCGGCCGAGATGACGGCTGTGCTGAATCGGGGTCACACCGCTGAGCGTGCCGTCATGTGGGTGCTCCGGAACCAGGATCTGCCCCAGGATTCCATCATGCGCGGCCTTGTCCCGCTCTTCTACTACACCTCCTATCAGCAGCCTCGTACGGGCTACCTGAATCTCCTCAACGCGGGGCGTCTCACCGTGATCAGCAATCCGGAGCTGCGTCAGAGGTTCGTGAACTACTACGAGGTGACCCACCCGTACATGTGGGAGTTCTACACCATGTACATGAAGATCTACGGGGAGTTCAAAGAAACGACGGCACCCTACATTTTCACCGAGGTAGAGCCTGAGGGAGAGACGTTCAGGACCAGCTTCAGGATGGAATGGGTGCGGCCCTGGTCCGAGATGAGGTCGGACCCGCAGTTCCGCTACAAGCTTTCGGAGCTCGGCGCCGCTGGGTCCCAGTTCGCCTTTCGGCTGGAACCCGTTCTGGAGACGAACGGAGAGCTGCGAACCGCGATTCGAGCGGAGTTGGGGATGTAGGCCCCCGGGCCGGCCCCGGCATGCCAGGCTTGACACGGGGGTTGCAGGGTTCCTAGTCTGATCTTGAGGGCTGCCCCCCCCTGGTGGCCATCCCCCCCGAGAGTTTTGCCCACGGATCCTCGTCCCGGGTCCGCCTTGACGGGGGTCGTTGTGCCCACTCGCCATCCCATCCTCCTTCTGGTGGAGGACAATCCCGACCACCAACTCCTCATCACGCTTGCGCTTCAGGACTCCACCCCGGAAGCCAAGATCCGCTCGGTGGCCTCCGGCGAGATGGCCCTCCAGTACCTCCTGGGCCTTCCGCCCTTCGAGGACATGGAGGCCTTCCCCCGGCCGTCCCTTGTGCTCCTCGACCTCAATCTGCCAGGGATTTCGGGGCTGGACGTTCTCCGGGCGATGCGCGAGACCAGGGAGCTCCGGGAGATCCCGGTCCTGGTGCTGACGGTGTCCGATGATGAGCGGGACCGAAAAGCGGCGCTGGAGCTGGGGGCTGAGGCGTGCCACCAAAAGCCGACGGATTTCGCCCTGCTCACGCCGATTGTCGGAGAGCTCCTCAGTGGGGTGGACTGAGATTCCCTGACCATAGGGGGCCCTTTCGCCCTGGTAGGTGATTGGGGGCATCGGGTAGAGCCGATCCGAGGGACCCCCTGCTCCCCGCCTTCCCACCGCGCCAAAAGGGGAATCAGCTGGTTCCGGTGGCCGACATCCATCCGGCCCGGCCGTTGGGTGCTACCACGTAGAGGAAGTTGCCGAAAGTGCCCAGGACGGGGAGATCGATACCGTCCGGGAGATGGTCTACCACGGGAGCCCCGGGCACGGGGTCCTCCTGAAGGTCCTGGACGTGCGCCACACGCTCCAGCCAGAGGGGCTCCCTAATCTCCTCCGTGAGCCGCCCGGCTACGAAGCCGGAGCCACCGTCCGGGAGCTTCACCCGGTACCACGTGCCGACGCCCCCCACGACGCGCACGGCCGTGTGTCTGGGAAGCTCGGTTACGACCTGGGCACCGCTAGCAGGCCGGTCCCTGAGGTGGATTGCCTCCTCCCTCACGCGGACCCACTGCCCCAGCTCCGCGAGCTGGACCTCCACCGGTACCATTTCCCCGGAGGGCTGGTAGAGT
>JASFRP010000550.1:0-3500 GCA_050114895.1 Gemmatimonadota bacterium | reverse complement strand
CGATCCCTTCTGCTGGTCGTAGGAGATCGTCTCCCCCAGGAGCCGGGTGGCCTCCTCTCCCGATACGCGGAGGGTCTGAGTGCAGCGGTAGACCTCCTTCCGAGCCTCCCGAATGGTCTTGGAGCCCTCCCTGGCGATGAGGATGGCGAGCTCCTCCTTGCGGCCTTCCAGAAGCTCCGCCGTCCTCCTGAGGATTCGGGCCCGCTCTCCCGCCGAGAGTGACCGGTTCTTGTGGAACCCTTCCACGGCGGATGTGACGGCGGCGGCGGCATCGGCCCGGGTCCCCGTGGGTACTGTGTCCACCACCTCGCCAGTGAAAGGGTCCATCACCGGAGTGACATCGGTTCCACCGCTCCATTCGCCACCGATCAGCATTCGCATGGGCTGCTCTCCCCCTGGTTGCAGTTCAGGAAAGAATGGGGAGAGGATGGTCACGGAGCCAGACGGGGGTCCGGGGAGATGCCTGGTCCGATTGACCCATCGGGGAGCCCCGGGGCAGATTGGGTTCCTTCGGTGACGGCCCACGTCATCCGTCTCGACGCGTCTCAGCAAAGGACACCCATGCGAACGCTCGCTAGCACCCTTCTGGTCTGGATGGCGGTCGGCCTCGTCGGCTGCCGGGGCGGGGAGCCGGACCCGGGGACGTACCCCCTCATCCCCTTCCCCGAGGAGCTGGAGGTAGAGGGCGAATCCTTCTACGTGGACGGGGACACCCGGGTCGTCGTCATCCCCTCCGACGATGGAGAGCTGCGTGGGGTCGTGGACCGATGGGCCCACGACGCTCGAGCCGTCACGGGCCTTTCACTTCCGGTGGTCTCCGGCGGGAGCGAGGTGGGCAGAAATGCCATCCTGGTTCGGCTCCGCAGGGACGAGGTAGAGAGTGGATCGGCACCTGTCCCGGCAGGCCATGGATTGCCCGGTACCGCCGCTGAAAGCTACGAGATGGAGGTGCGAGGGAACCGGGTGACCCTGGATGCCGAAGCGCTGCCCGGAATCTTCTACGGACTCGAGACACTGAACCAGCTCCTGGCGCCCCGTGGGGGAGGGGTCCCGGGGTCCATCGCGATCCCAGCCGCGGACCTCGACGACGAGCCCCGGTTCCCCTACCGGGGGATGCACCTGGACGTGGGGCGGCACTTCTTCCCGGTATCCTTCATCAAGCGGTACCTGGACCTCCTGGCAACCTACAAGATGAACGCGTTCCACTGGCACCTGACGGAAGACCAGGGGTGGCGCCTGGAGATCAGGGCATATCCGCGTCTCACGGAGGTGGGGAGCTGTCGGGCGGAGACGATCCTGGAGAAGAATTTCGACCCCTACGTCGGGGATGGAATTCCCTATTGCGGCTTCTACACCCAGGAAGACGTCCGGGAGGTGGTGGAGTACGCCCGGGAGCGATTCATCACGGTGATCCCCGAGATCGAAATGCCCGGGCACTCGGTGGCGGCCCTGGCGGCCTACCCGGAGCTGGCCTGTACACCCGGACCGTTCGAGGTGTCCACCCGATGGGGAGTGACGGAGGACATCTACTGCCCCAGGGAAGAGACCTTCGAATTCCTGGAAAGCATCCTCTCGGAGGTCATGGAGCTCTTCCCCAGCCCCTACATCCACATCGGAGGTGACGAAGCGCCCAAGGATCGATGGGAGGAAAGCGAGATCGCGCAGGAGGTGATGCGAAGGGAGGGCCTGGCCGACGAGGCGGAGCTCCAGAGCTGGTTCATCCGGCGCATCGAGGGATTCCTGAACGCCAACGGCCGGAACCTGGTGGGGTGGGACGAGATTCTGGAGGGGGGCTTGGCCCCCAACGCCACCGTCATGTCCTGGCGGGGGATGGCCGGGGGGGCGGAGGCGGCCCGGCAGGGCCACGACGTCATCATGACACCCAACAGCCACGTTTACCTGGACTACTACCAGGGGGACACCCTCCAGGAGCCGTTGGCCATCGGAGGTTACTCCCCCCTGGAGGAAGTCTACGCCTTCGATCCCGTCCCTCCTCTGCTCTCCCGGGCCCAGGCCGAGCACGTCCTGGGAGCTCAGGGGAACGTCTGGACCGAGTACATGGCCACCACCGACTACGTGGAGTATATGATCCTTCCGAGGATGATCGCGCTGTCGGAGGTGGTCTGGTCGCCTCCAGAGGTCCGGGATTGGCAGAGCTTCCTGCTTCGGCTCCCGACCCACCTCTCCCGCCTGGACAGGGCGGGCATCCGCTACCGAGTCCCTGACGTCTTCGGCCTGGAGGGAGACCGGCTGACACTGGCGGACACGGTGGTGGTGAACCTGACCGCGCCTGTATCGGACGGGGTCATCCGATACACGCTGGACGGCACGGAGCCGGGGCCCGGCTCCCACCTCTACGCGGGTCCGTTCTCCCTCCTGTTGACGGAGGCAGGTACCCCGGTAGCCGCCAGGGTAATCCTGCGGGACGGAAGGGCCGGAGCGGTCCGGGAGGCCCGGTATCGTCGGGCCACATTGATCCCTGCCACGCCCCTGCCCAGGCGGGGGAGAGCCCAGGGACTGGAGGGCGTCCTCTTCCGAGGTGAGTTCCCCTCGGTGGACTCGCTCCCGTCGACCTCGGCTCCGAACGCACCCGCCGGCTTCGCCGTGGTCACTCCCCGGGTGACGCTACCCACCGATATCCCCCGCGGCAGCTTCGGTCTCATCTCGAAAGGGTTCATCCGGCTACCCCGGAAGGGGATCTACACCTTCTTCCTCACCTCCGACGATGGGAGCCGTCTCAGGATCGACGGGGAAACCGTGGTGGATCACGACGGATACCACAGCGCCTCGGAGAGGAGAGGCCAGGCAGCCCTGCATCGTGGCTGGCATCCCATCGAAGTCCTCTACTTCCAGGGAGGCGGGGGTGCGACGGTCAGGCTCGAGGTGGAGGGCCCGGACCTTACCCGACGGGAGGTCCCGGCGATGTGGTTCGCCCACTCCACTGCCTCCGGGTCCCCGTCGGAGCTGGGTGGAGAGTGACCCCCCCGAACCGCCCTTCACCGGCCCAGCTACGGGATCTCTTCCGTCGGGATCCGATCCTGGGGAGCGCCCGAAAGGGCCTCGATCCCTTTCCCGGCTTCCCCGCGGAGCCTCGCCTCCCCCACTTCCACGCCCTGGCCCGGATCATCATCTACCAGCAGCTGGCGGTTGGTGCCGCCAGGACGATCCACGGCCGGGTCCAGGCCCTGAGCCCGAATCCCCGACGGTTCCCCACCTCCGGAGAGATCCTGGCCCTGCCTCAGCAAGCCCTGAAGGACGCGGGCCTGTCCAGGAACAAGCTCGGGGCCCTCCTGGACCTGGCGGAGCGGGTCCAGGAGGGGCGCCTGAGTCTCAGGACGCTCCACCGTCGGTCCGACGGGGAGGTGATGGAGCGTCTGAAGGAGGTCCGGGGGATCGGGGAGTGGACGGCGCAGATGTTTCTTCTCTTCCACCTCGGTCGCCTGGACGTCTTCGCTCCCGGAGACCTCGGCCTCCGGGAAGGGATCCGCACCCTGGACGGA
>JASFRP010000549.1:0-3503 GCA_050114895.1 Gemmatimonadota bacterium | reverse complement strand
GAGCTGCGAGGAGTTCTTGACTGCCGGGACGAGCTCGAAGGACTCCACCCGGACCTCTCCCGACGGCAGAGAATCCAGAATCGACCCGAGGCGCTGGAGATCCCGGGAGATGGTTTCCAGCTCCAGCCGCCGGCTGAAGTACTCAGAAAACACCGGATCCCGGGTTTGCTGAAGACCGGGTGCGATGGCTCCGGACTCTTCAGAGGGGAGCGTGATGGTCTGCACCTTGAAGGATTCCAGCTGGTTTTCGGCCCCGGATAGCTCCCGCTGGACCTGTGAGAGCTGCTCGTCCAGGATCAGGGTCAGCTCGTCGAGCTTCCCCTTCTTCAGCTCCGCCGCCACCGCGACGTGCTGCACCATGACCTCTCGCAGGGTTCGGGCGAGTCTCTCCGGGTTGGTTCCAGTGAGGCTGAGGCGGATGAAGTTCCCCTGCCGGTCCATATTGGCCTGAAGCTGATCCGACAGAGCTCGTGCCGCATCTCTGGGGTTCACGACCCGGAACTGTATGGAGCTTCCGGGTTGGAAGGCCTCGAGGGGTGGCGCCCAGCGGAACCCCACCGCCACTCCGATGGAATCTCCGGGAACGCCCGTCCCCAACCCTACTCCGTCCGCGGTCCTCAGGGTCCAAAGGTCCCCAGCATCCGAGACACTCAGCTCGAACAGCCCCGGGAGGAAGCTCTCCGCCAGCGCGAAGCGCTGAAAGAGGGGGCGGTACCGGTCACTGGTGGAGACGTACAGATGCTCGTTCTCCACCACGGGTTCGAGGACCGCGAAGGACTTGAGCAGGTCGATCCAGGCGCCCTGCTCCAGGAGGCCGCCCTGGGAGATGGGCCCGGACCTCGGATCTCGGTCCTCCAGATTCACCCAGATGGCCCCGTCCGCCCGATACTGAGGCTGGATGCTTCGATACGAATACCCGGCTGCCCCCACGCCCAGGACGGCGGAGAGGACGAGAATCCACTTGTACCGAAGGACTCCCTTCAGCAATCGGAGCAGCTGCGGCCGGCCGTCTTCCTCGTCATCGCCGAACCCGGCCAGATACGGACTCGTGACTGCACCGGGCGGGGAATACGCCGGCAATCTGGAGTCATTCTTGTGAATCAGAGGAGGGACATGTTCGCTCATACGAATCGATTCCAGAGCTGGATCGGGTCAGGGTGTGACTCAATCTTAAACGGTTAGGGTCCCTGGGGACACCATCCAATACTCCTGGCGCTTACTCCTGGCGCTCCGGGCCCGTGGAAAGCCGCCAAGCGTGGCGGCGACGCCGCAACTGTGGCTTCTCTGATACACAAGACACTTGCGCACCCCCGGACCTGGGAGCTTTCTTAAAATGGCGGCTGTTCTCGTGCCGAACCCTGGAGCCAAAGGTCTTTTCTCGATGGCAATGTCATACAAGAGTCGGACCGCTTGGAACGGAGCTGAAGCCGCTTCCGACCACGTCGGTACCTCAGCATCCTCCGTGCCTGCAGTGGTACCCCGGGAAATCCGAGAGACCATCTCCGTCCTCATCGTGGATGACGAATACACCCTGAGGGAGAGCTGTGCCTCCCTCCTCACCACCGAGGGGTTCAAGGTTGCCGTTACAGGGCGGAGCGAAGAAGCCATCGACCTCATGAGGCGAAGGAGCTTCGACATCATCCTCTCGGACCTCTATCTCCCCGAGATCACTGGAATGGAGCTCCTGGCCGTGGCACAGGAGCACTCTCCGGACTCCATCTTCATCATTATGACGGGGAACCCGTCTGTGGAGTCGAACATCGAGGGTCTTCGGTCCGGGGCCTGGGATTATCTCCCCAAACCCTTCTCCGCCAGCCATCTCCAGATCGTGATGGGCCGGGCCGCTCACGCCATCGTTGTGGCGAAGGAGAGTCGGGCCGGAAAAGACAAAGACCGCAAGGGGGGTGCCAAAGCCGGGGCGGCCCAGGAAGTCGGGATTCTGGGTGTCTCTCCCGGGCTGAAGAGGGCCATCGACCTGGCGGAGCGCGTGGCTTCCACCGACGCTTCGGTCTTCCTCACGGGAGAGAGCGGCACCGGAAAGGAGATGTTCGCGAGCTTCATCCACCGGCTCTCCAGACGTTCGTCCCGAGCCTTCGTGCCCCTGAACTGCGCCGCCATTCCCGAGAGTCTCCTCGAGTCGGAGATGTTCGGCCACGTGGAAGGGGCCTTCACCGGCGCCATCCGGGACAAACAGGGACTCCTGGAGATCGCTCACGGCGGTACGCTCTTCCTTGACGAGATCACGGAGATGCCCAGCTCCATCCAGGCAAAGCTCCTCCGGGTGATCCAGGACGGTGTGCTTCGAAAGGTGGGGAGTACCAAGACCGATGCGGTCGTGAACGTGCGCTTCATCGCCGCCACCAACGCTGACCCGCTGAAGATGGTGGCGGACGGCGTCCTCAGGAGGGATCTGCATTATCGCTTGCGCGTCGTCCCGATCCACCTCCCACCGCTGAGGGAGAGGCTCGAGGACATCCCGATACTCGCTCAGGAGTTCATCCGGGTGTTCTGGGATCGTCACCGGGGCCATGAGGAGGCGCCACCGCCGGAGCTCTCGGAGGATTCCTGGAAGGCCCTCCTGGTCCGGCCCTGGCCGGGAAACGTGCGCGAGCTCCGGAACGTCATCGAGCACCTCACCGTGCTGGCTGATCCCGGGTCCCTCATCGAACCTGATTCCATACCATTCATCGAGGAGGAGCCTGGTTCTCTGGATGGCACCTTCTCATTCAGGCAGGTTGTCAGAGGGGCGGACTACCATACCGCTCGGGACCGTGTTCTGGCAGAGTTCGAGAGGGACTACCTGGAGTACGTGGTGAGCGAAGCCAACGGCAACATCTCGGACGCCGCTCGTCTCGCCGGGGTGGACCGGACGACCCTTTATCGGCTCATGGAAAAGCATGGAACCAGCCGAAAGCACCTCATTGACCCAGCGGCGTCCTGAGAAAGCTGCGGGTCCGGGAGAGGACCGGCCGGATCCCGACCTCGAGGCCGGGTCCCAGGACTTTCTGGACGAAGTGGTCCAGGAGATCCTCGAATCCTGGCCCGCCGGCGCATTCCTCGACCGGGACGCGGCGGAAGGCGAGCTCCACGCCCTCGTTTCCCATCTCCGGGCCGCTGGAGAGGGAACGCACCCCTGGGATCCTGGGGACCGTCTCCTGGCCCGGCGACTGGCGGAAGCCTTCATGCAGGGCATCCTCACGCACTGGCGGGGTCGAGGAGGGGGGGAGGCCGCTGAGTACCTGGATGCGATGGCGGCTCTCGATGGGCTTACCCGGAATCTCCTGAATGAGCACGCAGGGGATTTCGCCGCCCGCCTGGCTGATCCGGATGGCTACGAGCTGGTGGTGGAGGTGGCCCACGACCTCCGATCTCCGCTGAATTCCATCACCTTCCTGGCGGAAACCCTCAGGAGCGGCCACTCGGGACCTGTAACGGACCAGCAAAGGGCGCAGCTGGGGCTGATCTATGCTGCCTCCCTGGGGATCAGCTCCATCGTCTCGGAC
>JASFRP010000548.1:0-3504 GCA_050114895.1 Gemmatimonadota bacterium | reverse complement strand
CCGTTGGCGGATCCAGACTCCGGACCCTCGTCGAAGAGGGGTTCAAGGGCGCCCAGGAGCTCTCGGAGCTCCGCTCCAGGACAGGTTTTCTGCAGGGGATTCTCCTTCTCCTGGGTACTCTCACCAACCTCCTGGTCGTGGGGATGGTTGCCGGGTGGGGCGCCCTCCGGTGGGAGGTGGAGGGGTTCGCGATAGCCCTTCCGGCTTCAGCGGCAGCAGTCATCCTCTTTGGGGAGCTCCTTCCAAGATCCCTGGCCGCGAGACGCTCCATCCGTATCGGCCTGGCCGTGGCACCCGCGGTCCTGAGGCTGGAACGCCTGGTGGGACCCCTGGTTTCCCCCTTCTTCCGCCTGGAAAGTCTCCTGGCCCGCGCCGCCGGGGAGGAGGGAACCACACAGGAGGAGAGGGAGGTGAGAGAGATCACCTCCCTGGGGCAGAGGGAGGGGGTCGTGGGAATGGAGGAGCATCAGCTGGTGGAGCGGGCGTTCCGATTGGACGAGCTCTCCGTCTGGGACGTCATGACCCCCAGGGTGGCCATCTTCGCCTGGAAGGATTCTCTCACCCTGGAGGAGATCGTGGGGCAGCTGGAGTCCGTGCCCTTCTCCCGGGTGCCCATCTACGGCGAGAGTGTGGACGACATCACGGGGGTCCTCTACCTCCGGGACGCCTACCAGAGCTACGTGGCGGGGAAGGGCCAGACCAGCCTCAAGTCACTCTCCCGGGAGCCCTTTTTCGTCCCCGGGTCCCTTTCCCTCACCCGACTCCTGAAGGATTTCCAGGCAAGAAGGATCCATCTGGGCATCGTCGCTGACGAATTCGGGGGAACGGACGGGCTTGTGACCTTGGAGGACGTGCTGGAGGAGCTCGTGGGAGAGATCGAGGACGAGACGGACCTCCCCGAGGAGCCCCTGATCCGGGTGTCAAAGACCGAGATCATCGCGGATGGGGCCCTGGATCTTCGGGACATCAACTATGCGTTCAACGTGGCCCTCCCCCTCTCTGAGCATCGCTCCCTGAACGGGTTCATCATCGAAGAGCTGGGGTACGTTCCCCGGAAGGGCGAGAGCCTGGAAGGCCACGGGGTCCGGATCGACGTGGTGGACGCCAGCGAGACCCAGGTGGTACGGGCCCGGGTCCGAAAGCTCTCGACCTCCGAAGCCCGAAGGCCCTCCTGAGGAACCCCACGTGGCACTCCTCCTGCCCTTCGACGGGGTGAGTCCCCGCGTTGCAGCTGACGCGTTTCTGGCCCCCAACGCGGTGATCGTCGGAAACGTCACGGTGGGCCCGGAGGCCTCTATCTGGTTCGGCGCAGTCCTTCGTGGGGACCACCCCGATTTCGGGGTCGAGGTTGGACCGCGAACGAGCATCCAGGACAACTGCGTCGTTCATGTCGGGGACTGGCAGCCCACGTACATCGGGGCCGACGTCACGGTGGGGCATGGCGCCAAGATGGAGAGCTGCACCGTGGAGGACGGTAGTGTCATCGGCATGGGGGCCGTCATCCTCCAGGAAGCGATCATCGGGGCCGGCTCACTGGTGGCCGCCGGCTCCGTGGTGCTGGAAGGATCGCGGATTCCTCCCGGCAGTCTGGTGGCAGGGGTGCCGGCCAGGGTAAAGAAGAGCCTGGGCGGATCGTCGTGGGAGTTCGTAAGGAGGAGCGGCACCCATTACGTGGAGCTGTCCCGGAGGTATCTGGCCCAGGGGATCGGGCGCTCGAATCCGGCGATGGAAGAGGCCACGCACTGTGATTTGTGTGGTGGACCGGTTCTCGAACGGCACTGCAAGATTCTCTGTCTCGCCTGCGGGTACCAGCGGGATTGCTCGGATCCCTAGGATCCGGGGCGGGACGGGCAACAGGTGCACCGCACCTGGGATGAGGGCTCAGGTCGGCTGACAGCTCCAAAGAAAATCCCCAGGGGACCTCCCCTCCTGGACCCCGGGGAGCCGGTCAGGAGAACGCCAGGAATGTGCCCACGTACCATGACATGAGCGCGTCCCCCCACCCGTAGGCCACCGCCGCCCCCGCCGCCAGGAATATCCCGAAGGGTACCAGCTTCCCGGTCTTCCATGAAATGGGGCCGAAGATGAGGGAACCGAGAAGGGCTCCCAGGAAGAGGGTGAGGAACACCCCCGGGATTCCCAGGAAAGCCCCGATCATGGCCATCATCTTCAGGTCGCCACCTCCCATGGCGTCCTTCTTGAACAGCCAGGTCCCCAGGTGGGCAATGGCCCAGAGGATCCCAAAACCCACCAACGCACCCAGGACCGCTTCCAGCATGGAGAGACCGCCGGAGAGGGGGGCGAGGGCCAACCCCAGGGCGGTGCCACCCAGGGAGAACTCGTCCGGGATGATATAGAATCTGGCATCAGAGACCGCGATCCCCAGGAGGATGGTGAGGAGGATCGCACCTCTGGCAGCCTCCGCAGAGAGCCCGAGTTGAAGGAAGGTGCCCGCCCAGATCAGCCCGGTGGCCGCCTCCACCAGCGGGTATTGAGGGGAGATGAACACGCCACAGGAGCGGCACCGGCCCCTGAGGATCACATAGCTGAGGACGGGGAGATTGTCGAACCAGTGGATGGGCGCCCCGCAGGCCGGGCAGTGGGACGGGGGGTGAACCACCGATTCATCCGTGGGCCAACGAAGGGTGCACACGTTCAGGAAGGAGCCCAGCACCAGCCCGAGGATCCCAGCTACCGTGACCACCGCCCAAGCGTCGGGAGAATACGCTTCCATCAAGCCTCGCCTTCCTGGTGGGGTGCCGGCGCCAGGGCAAACAGAAGTATGGCCCCGGCCACAGCGACGTTCAGGGAATCAACACCTCCCAGCATGGGTACGGAGAGGAGGCCGTCTGCTTCGTCCCGGATCTCCTGCCGAACCCCCCTTCCTTCGTTCCCAAGGACCAGAGCCCACGCTCCGGGGACGCGGGCGGCCCGCACATCCAGCCCTTCGGGGTCCGCCACCATGACGGGGACGCGGTTTCTTCTCAGCCAAATCCGGGCCTCCTGCCAGGGCGACCGTCTCACCGGAAGGTGGGCCGCTGCGCCCGCCCCTCCCCGGACTGCCTTGGGATTCCAGGGATCCGCAGTTCCTTCAAGCGCCAGGACCCCCTGGATGCCGAAGGCTCGGGCTACCCGGACCAGGGCCCCCACGTTCCCGGGGTCCTGGATCCCGTCCAGGATGACCAGCCGGAAGGGATCGGAGCCATCCTGCCACGGCCAGGGGTCACGGGGCTCCTCCACCACCAGGATGACGCCCTGGCTCCGCTCGGTGTCGGAGAGGACCGCGAGATCCAGGTCCTCCACCTCCTCCACCGCCACACTCAGGGACCCCAGGGCATCCCGCAGCCCCCTCCCCCCTTCCACCTCCTGCAGGCGAGGTGAGACCAGAGCGAACCGGATCTCCAGTGGAAGGGTGGCGTCCAGGAACTCCCTGGTGCCCCTTATCCCCTCCACCACGAAGAGCCCCTCTCTGGCCCGGAATCGCGGGTTGTGGAGCCGATGGAT
>JASFRP010000547.1:0-3511 GCA_050114895.1 Gemmatimonadota bacterium | reverse complement strand
CTCCGTCACCGAGAGTAGGAGGCGGTCTCCGATGGGGGACCAGGAGAAGGCGTTCACCCCTTCCTCGATGGGAGTGAGGGGCATGGCCTCCCCACCCCGGAGGGCGATCAGGTACACCTGTTGCGCCTCGCCCCGGTCGGTGAGGAAGGCGATCCAGCGACCGTCGGGGGACCACTGGGGGGAGGTGGAAGATCCCTCCGCGTTGCGGGTGAGCTGGAAAGGCTCTTCTTCCGCCGACGCGATCCAGATCTCCGTGTCGTACCCGTTCTTCTCCCAGTCGGTGCTCCGCACCGTGTAGGCCACCATCCGGCCGTCTGGAGAGATCTCCGTGGAGCCGACCCCCTCCAGGGAGAGGACCTCCTGGAAGGAGGGCATTCCCGGAAGGTCCTGGGCAGCCAGGGGGACTCCGGCGCCCACCGACAGCGCTACACCAAGGGAGAGGACGAGGATCCTGGACATGGAACCGGCTCCGTCTGGGTTGATCTCGGCTGTTGGATATGCCTTCGCATGGTACATCAGGATCACCGGGCTGGCCAGGAGTTTCACAAGTCCGCCGGGCTATGGAATCCCGAGACGAGGATTCGCGGACCTGAGGCCTCTGCCAGGACATCATCCGTGGTGGGGGATGATCCACTCCCGTACCCCGAGGGGTCGACGGCGAGGTACCGATCCCGTTAGGCTTGGTAGACAATAGGGCCACATATCCTCACACCCGACGCTGGCGGCAAGCACTCCCACAGCGCTGCCTCGGCGTCTTCTTATTCCCGGGCTCAGCGCCCGACCAGGAGACCTATGGCGAAGCAGGAAGGGATCGAAGTGGAGGGGTTGGTGACAGAGGTGCTTCCCGATCAGAATTTCCGAGTCCGGCTGGAGAACGATTCTGTGATCCTCGCCTACGCTGCGGGGAAGATGTCGAAGTTCCGCATCCGCGTACTGGCAGGCGACATGGTCACAGTGGTGCTCTCCCCCTACGACATGTCCAGAGGCCGTATCACCTACCGTCACAAGGTGGCGGGCGCATCCCCCTCGCCCTCGTACCAGAAACGGCGAAAGAGGCGATAGCGTCATGCTCCCCAAGAACATCGGTCGGGTACGACGAGAAGGCCTCAGTATCTCTTTCGTCCATCGGACGGGCTGGGAGACTGGGTCCGAACGTGTTCCCCTGGTCGGGGAGACTGTGCACTGCGTGGAGGGGGAGGCGGAGGTGGTGCGCGTGTGCGGACGGGTCGGTGACGGCAGCAGGCTTCTGGAGCTGCGCCTTCCGGACCGGCCAAAAGTGCCCTTCTTCGCTGCCTCCTCGAACGTCCTCATGCAGGAGGATGCGTCCGAGGGCTGACGCCCCAAAGACGGCCCCGCCTACTCCAACACGCCTGAAGGAAGGGACAGGGTGGTCGTTCCTCCTGTCGGTCGTCTTTCCTCTTCCGAGCAGCCTACTCCGTCCTCAGGCTCTCCATGGGGTGGGCCCGGGCGGCCCGGATCCCCGGGGCCAGGGACGCCCCCATGACGGCCAGAAGGAGGAGGGCCACCCCCCCGGAGAAGGCCAGGGGATCCAGGGGGTTCATCCCCAGGAGGACCGCCTCCAGGAGCCGGGACGCCACCAGTGCCACCAGAAGCCCCGGAAGAAGGCCGATGAGGGAGAGGACGACCCCCTCCCGGATCACCATGGCCATCACCCGCCGGGGCTCTGCACCCAGGGCCATCCTGAGGCCCATCTCCCGGGTCCGGCGGCTCACGGAGTAGGCCACCACACCGTAGATCCCCAGGACTGCCAGGACGAGGGTGAAGATCCCTGCCCCACCCAGGGCGGCGGAGAGGAGCCGCTGGGGCTGGGTGGCGTGGGCGCTGATGTTCTCCATGAGGTCGGCCTGGATCACCGGGAGGTCCGGATCCAGCTCCCCCACCTGCTGCCTCATGAGGGGGAGGAGGGCCCGGGGGTCCCCTGAGGTCCGGGCGTGGAGGATCAGCTCCGGCTGATAGTTCTGGGCCAGGGGGAGCCACATGTGGGGTTCCACGTCGCCGGAGAGGCTGACATAGGGGACGTTGGCCACCACTCCCACCACCAGGAACCCTCCCCTCTCACCCCCGGTACCGATGCGCTTGCCAACTCCCCCTTCCCCTGGCCAGAAGCGGTCCACGAAGCTCTGGTTCACCAGGGCCACCTCCGGGCTCCCGGGTCCGTCCTCGGGGCCGAAGTCCCGCCCCCGGAGCAGGCGCATCCGGGTCAGCGCCAGGTAACCCGGGGTGACGGTAGTGCTCCCGGCCAGGATGAATTCCTGGGGCCCCGCCTCGTACCCTTCCGGCTGCAGCCCCCCCTGCCGTGTGCTCCCCCCCGCCAGGGGGACCCAGCTGGCCAATCCCACGTCCTCCACCCCCTGGAGGGCCGCCACCCGTTCCATGAGCTCCGTGTAGAACCGCGACCCCTCCTCGGGCCCCAGCTCCCGAGGGGAAAGGTCCAGGGAGAGGGTGGCGACGCCGGTGGGGTCGAAGCCCAGATCGATGGTCCTGGCGTGGGAGAGACTGCGAACCAGGAGAAGGGTCACCAGCACCAGCACCAGGGTGCCCCCCACCTGGGCTCCCACCAGGAGGTTCCGGAACCCCAGCAACCGGGTTCGAAGGGCCGGGCCCATCCCCTTCAGGGCTGGAATCAGATCGGGCCGTGAGGCCTGGAGCGCCGGAATGAGGCCGAAGGTGAGCCCGGTGGCCAGCGTGACGGCCAGCGCGAAAAGGGCAACGCGGACGTCCACGCCCATCTCGATCCCCGGAAGTTGGATGACCACCCAGCCACTCCCCAGCACCGACGCCAGCCACTGGGTGGCCAGGAGACCGAGCCCCCCTGCCGCGCCAAAGAGCAAGAGGTTCTCCGTGAGGAGCTGGCGGAAGATCCTCCGGGTCGGAGCCCCGATGGCGCAGCGGATGGCGATCTCGGCACGTCGCCGAGAGGCTCGGGTGAGGAGGAGGTTCGCCACGTTGGAGCAGGCGATGAGCAGGATGAGGCCTACGAGGGCCCCGATCCCCCCGAAGACGGCAGCCAGAGGAGCCCCCTCCGGGATACGGGCCTGCCGACTGGTCAGGGCCCGGAGCTGCTCGGGACCATCCCCTTCGTGGTTCCAGTAGTTCGGGTAGGTCTCCGCCAGGTGCCGGGCGATGCCGTCCAGCTCGGCCTGGACCTGTGGAAGCGTCACTCCCTCCCTCATCCGGCCCACGAGCCCCAGAGACTGCCGCCCCCGTTCTCCACGGAACTCCATGACAGGCACGGTGATTTCCAGGAGAAGGGGCCCGTCGAAGGATACCATCCCCTCTGGACCCACCCCCACCACGGTGTACGGCTGGCCGTCCAGGTGAAGGGTCTGCCCCAACACGTCCGGCGCCCCGCCGAACTCCCTCGGCCAGGTGTTGTAGCCGATTACCGCGACCCGCCCCCCGGCGTCCACGTCCTCCGGGAGGAAGCCCCGGCCTCGGGCCAGGGGGATCCCCAGGACCTGGAAGTAGTTTTCCGAAACCTCCTCGCCCC
>JASFRP010000546.1:0-3512 GCA_050114895.1 Gemmatimonadota bacterium | reverse complement strand
GTCTTGCTGTCCGACGGGAGAATGATGACGTCGTATCTCCGGCTGAGATCCCCTTCCAGGATGTCGGAGTCCATCAGGGTGGTGTAGGGGAAGGCGAAGTCCTCCAGCATGAGGCGGGTCCACCCCTCGTCCATGTTCCCCCCGTAATAGCGCTGGTACATCCCGATCCGCTGCTGTTCCAGGGGATGGCTGATGCCGGAGACGTCCGCGTTCAACGCCGTGAAGTCGACACCCGTCTCATCGGCGATCCGGGCCGCCTCCTCCTCCGAGATGCCCCCTGTCACGACGAAGTCCCCGGCCCTCACTCCGTTCCCGCCTTCGTCCACCCGGCGCAGCTCCGCCCCGGCGTCGAAGAGGAGGTTCATGGCGTGGAAGGCGTCGTTCAACCGTCCGTCCAGGACGTACCCGTTCGTCCCCCTCGCCACCGCCCCCTCCGGATCCACCAGCGCCGTCACCACCGCCAGGTTCGCGTCAACCGGCGTGCCTACCGGGTCCACCCTCACCCCCATGAACTCGGCGAAGTCGTCGGTGGAGAGGTCGTAGGGACGCATGGGGGTCCCATCCCGGTTCCGGGTGAAGGTGTTGTCCGGGTAGTAGGTCTGTCCCAGGACCCAGCGGATGAGGCCTCGCTTGGGTTGCGCCATGGAGACCACGTAGCTTCCGGGCCCGTATACCCGGCCCTCGTGCACGAACTCGGCCGGGGCCCGCTCCACCGTGATGCCCTGGCCCAGGAGCTTGTTCACCAGCTTCTCCATGGTGAGGGGATCGTGTTGGTGGGCAGGGATCACGAAGGCCCGGACCTCCCCCTCCAGCCCCCGTTCGGTCTGGCGGTGGGCCTTGTTGAAGGCGTTCCGGAGCACTGTCTCCCGATTCTTCGCCCCCATCTCCAGGAGGGAGTATGTGGCCACCTTCTGCATCTCCACGATGTCTCTCACGTGCCACCACCCACCGGGCCACGGGCTGGGGAAGGTGGTCTGCTCCGCATACTCCGGGAACCCACGGGATCCACCCAGCTGATCCGGTTGGATGAAGATGGGGGTCGCCAGCTGAGCGCTGGCCCCCTCGGTGAGCATTCCGGCGATGTTGTGGAAGGGAGTGATCCAGTGGAACCCGAAGTGGCCCCACCCGGAGTAGATGGCTCCGCCCAGGGCCCCCCGGAGCCCGGCCTCGTCCATCTTGTACCCCATGAAGGCCCCGTACCAGTCCATCTCCCGCCACACCAGGGGATCCGCATCAGGGCGGATGGGCTCGGCGTACGGGGGGATGGCCATCCGGGCCGTATACGACCCCATCTGGTGGTGATCGATGTAGCCCTGTGGAATCCACTCCCGGAAGAGAATCTCGGCGCCGTACTCCGATTCCACGGTGTTGGTCATGAAGGCGTCACGGTTGTTGTCGTGACCGATGTAGTAGTGATAGAGGTACGGAAGGCTGGCCCCCTCGTATTCCGTCCCCACCCACCGGTTGTACCAGTCCACGATCATGATCTCCCCGTCGGGATTGAAGCAGGGGATCATGATGGCCACGGTGTTGTCCAGGATCTCCATCATGAGGTCGTCGTTCCGGGTGGCCATTTCCCAGGTGACTTCGGCGATGGTCTGGCTCGCCGCCACCTCCGACGCGTGGAGTCCGTAGGACTGGACGAAGATCGCCTTCCCGTTGGCCACGGCGTCGTCGATCTCGGCCTGGGAGTGACCCCGGGGATCCTGGAGGATGGCGTTTCGCATCTTGATCTCGTCCAGGTTGGCCAGGTTCTCCGGCGAGGAGATAAAGATGGAGAGGAACGGATTGCCCAGAGTGCTCTCCCCCATGTGGACCACGTGGATCCGGTCGCTCTCCCGGTCCAGGAGGTCGTAGTAGTCCACCAGCTTGTCCCAGCGGGCCAGCTTCCGGTCCGCGCCGATCTGGAAGCCGAAGAACTCCTCGGGAGAGGGAATTCCCTGGGCTTGCGTCCAGGCGGGTAGTGCCAGAATGAGCCCAAGAAAGAGGAGGTGGGCGGGAAAGAGTCTCGAGGAGAAGGAGCTGGGGGAACGAAACACACGGCGCGGCTTCATAGGACCCTCCGGGGGTTCGTCGACTGTCGGATCCGGGAAGCCTAGAGGGGAGGGGCGTCATGGGGCAAGGGAGGCGGAGTCCGGCGCTCTTGCGGCCTCCGGCGATCCGTGCCATTTCCACCTGGTCATGGGGACGCTCATCCCCTACCGTTCGGCGGGGTCCTCCGGCAGGAAGAGCCCGAGTCCGGATCGGACCCGCTTCCTGGCATTCCCCATCGCATCTCCTCTCGAGGAGGCAACATGAGATCGTCAAAGTCGGTCCTGGCCACCCTTCTCCTCGCCTTCGCCTCCCCCGTCGTGGCCCCACCTTCCTTGTTGCTTGGACAGGTCACGACCCCCGAGGCCTTCCTGGGATTCAAGCCCGGCGCCGACTTCCACCTCATGACGTACGAGCAGGCGTTGGGATACTTCGAACGTCTGGCCGGCGAGACGGACCGGATGCTCGTGCTGGATATGGGAGAGACCTCCGAAGGCCGGAGGATGAAGTATGCCGTGATCTCCTCCGCCGAGAATCTCAGGAACCTGGAGCACTACAAGGAGATCAACCGCCGGATCAGCCTCCCGGCGGGGCTGTCGGAGGAGGAGGCCCGACGCCTGGCCAACGAGGGGAAGACCGTCGTCTGGATCGACGGAGGGCTACACGGCACCGAGGTGGCGCCGGCGCAGCTCCTGCCGCAGCTGGCCTACGACCTGGTCACAGGTGCGGACGACCAGACCACCGCCATCCGGGAAAACGTCATCGCCCTCCTGGTCTTCGCCAATCCCGACGGGATGACCATCGTCTCGGACTGGTACATGGAGCACGTGGGGACGCCCTACGAGACGAGCCCGATTCCGTGGCTCTACCAGAAATACGCAGGCCACGACAACAACCGGGACTCCTTCATGGGGAATCTGGTGGAGACCCGGAACATGAACGGGGCTCACTCCACGGAGTGGTATCCGGAGATCCTCTACAACCAGCACCAGACCGGACCCTTTCCGGCCCGGATCTGGATCCCGCCGGATGCCGAGCCCACCAACCCCAACGTCCATCCCCTTATCGTTCGCTGGAAGAACCTCATCGGGACGGCCATGGGCAAGGCCTTCGAGGAGAACGACCAGCCGGGGGCCATCTCCCGGATCCGGTATGATACCTGGTATCCCGGCTACGCCACACAGGTGGTGGATGGCCACAATGTGGCCTCCATCCTCACCGAGACCCAGCTCTATCGATACGCCACGCCCCAGCATTTCACCGTGAACGATTTTCCCGAGGAGCACAGAGATCTCACGAAGGGGGTCTTCTATCCGAGCCCCTGGCTGGGTGGGTGGTGGCGCCTGGGAGACGCGGTGGCGTACAACAGCACCGCCTCCAAGGCCGTCCTGGAGGTGGCGGCCACCTACCGCTCCGAGCTCCTGTACGACAAGTACAAGGTGGGGGTCGACGTGATGGATCGATTCCGGAGCGAGCCGCCC
>JASFRP010000545.1:0-3514 GCA_050114895.1 Gemmatimonadota bacterium | reverse complement strand
CCGTCCTTGTTGAAAGCGATGGGGCGGCCGTTCCCCTCCATCCGGTCGATGTCCACGTCGCCGTTGGGCCCGAAGGTGATGCGATGCATGGCGCCGTCGGCGGTGAGGATCCCCGTCTCCCCATCGGGGCTGAGCAGGACCGACTGGACCGACAGGTCCGTGTTAACGAAGGCGCCCCGGCGGCGGATGCCGTCGAACTCGATCTCGACGGAGTCCGGCGCCTCGACCGCGGCCCGCTCACCAGACCTGGGCGATTCCTCCTCCTCGCCGGGCTCCTCGTCGGTCTCGGGCTCGTTGAAGAGCTTCCGGAACTTGTCCTCGTCGAAGGTGGGCGGAAGGGGAACGAGATCGACCTTCATGAGACGACTGGGCTCGGTCCGTTGTGAGGTGCGGTAGACCAGGTAGTCGCCCTTGGCGCTCCAGTCCAGGGAGCTGGCGTTGCTGTTGGCCACGAAGCTGACCTGACGGCCCTCACCCCCCGTGGCCGGAATGATCATCACGTTACTGAATTCGTCGGTCTCCCCCAGGTAGGCGATCCACCGGCCATCCGGAGACCAGGTCAGGCCGGATTCCAGACCGAAGGCGAGCCGCCGGTCTTCGCCGGATTCCCAGTCGATAACCCGAAGCTCCCGCTCCTCGTTCACCATCCTGCCGTAGGCCAGGGATTTCCCGTCCGGCGAGAACTCGCCCGGCTGGTCCCGCCCCTCGCCGGAGGTAACCTGCCGTTCGGTGTTGGTGGTGAAGTCGTAGGCGTACAGCTTGGGCGTACCCGTTCGCCAGGAGGAGTAGACGATCTCCTCCGAGTCCGCCGCCCAGAGGATCTCTCCTTCCGCCGCGGGGGTCATGGTGACCCGGGTCGCCGGCACGTCACCCTCCATGGTAGTGGCCCAGATGTCACCCCCGGCGGTGAAGGCCCATTTCTTCCCGTCCGGAGACACCGCGATATCGCCCCATCCGCTGTCCTCGCTCTGGACCTCGGGGGTCGGGCCTTCAGTGGAGCCCAACAGGTTGATGTCCAGGTGGCGTTCGGTATCCATGGCCACATCGTAGGTCCAGATCCCGAAATCCCGTTCGAAGGCGATGGTGCCGCCGTCGGCGCTGATGCTCGGCCAGAGGACACGGCCGCCGGTGAACTCGGTGAGCTGGCGTGCCGCCGACCCATCCACCGAAGCCATCCAGAGGTTCTCGGCGCCGGAGCGATCCGACATGAAATAGAGGTCTGCGCCATTCGCCCCCCACATGGGCCAGAGGTTCTTACCCCCGGTGGAGACCGCCCGGTAGGTGGGCACCTCGGTGGAGGTCGTGGCCTCGTCCAGGACCCAGATCTCGGACTCATCGATGTGGGCGTGCCCGTTCCGCCACCACTGACTCACCGGCATGCGGGCCCGCGTCGAGATGGCCACCTGTCCGCCCTGGGGTGAAGGGGCCGCGAAGTACTCCGATACATACCGGTCCGCCGCCACCGCCATGGGGGTGCCTCCCGTGGCCCGGACCCGGAACACGTCGTGGGCTCCACTGATATCCTCTGCGCTGGAGGTGAAGTAGACCCAGGCGCCATCCCCGGACCATCCAGACAGCTGCTCCGACCCCGACTCGTTGGTCAGCCGCGTGACCCGGCCGGTAGAGAGGTCCATGAGGAAGACGTCCAGACCCCCGTTCCGGTTCGAGTTGAAGGCCAGGTGGCGCCCATCCGGGGAATAGAGGGGCCGGGACTCGTGGGCCGAGTGGGCCACCAGGAGTCGTGCCGCTCCGCCCGCGGCCGGCACCGTCCAGATATCCCCTCCCGAGACGAAGGCGATCTCCGACCCATCCGGAGAGATCCCCGGTTCATAGAAGGAAGGGGCGCCCTGAGCGGACAGGGGGGCGACGGCGGCCGTCACGGCCAGGAGGCCCGGGCCGGCCGTCAAAACCACGAGGGCCGGGGCCAGGGCCCTCAGTCTGATGCCGAACGCGGGCGCGTCAGTGTGTCGAGCATTCATGCCGATCTCCAGGTTGGGTACGTGCGTCGAGGCTGAACGGGTACGGCTTCTTGGAATCGGAGGCAAGTGGGGGGCTCGCCCCGGCCTCCCCCCGACCTTGTTCCACCCTCCCCCCTCCCCCGGCGCTGCGTCTACGCTCTGAGCTGAGGTGTCCCCCTGGGGTCCTGGCCCCCGTCAGAGACCCTCTCCCAGTCCCGCCCACAGCCCGGCGGCCTCCGACCCCGGCCATCGGAGGGTCTCCCCGGTCTGGTAACTGGCGAGGAGGGCATCGGCGAGACCCTCTACCCAGTGAAGTCGTCCACCGGAGGTCCCGGAGACCCGGAGCACCTCGTCGGAGAACCAGTGAGGCTCGGTACCCGAGGCGTCGATGGCCTCGACACAAGCGACCTGAGGCCTCGCCGCCTCCAACCCGCAGGGGATGGCACCACCACCCCTCACCGCATCCACACACCTCCAGAGCTTGGCTACCTGGGACGCGGTGTCCGGGGCCGGATACTCTTCCAGCACGTCATCCCCTCGCCGTGCGATCATGGGCGCCGTTCCCCCGGGATAGGTCACGGTGGCCTCCTCCATCTCCAGGATGAAGCGGGGGTCGGCGGCCTCCTCCTCAGCGATGGTGTGGGAGCCCAGGAAGAGTAGCTCCGTGCCTCCGTGGAGGAAGACCCGGGCTGCCACCGTGTCGAAGGTCTCGATCCGGTTCACCCTGGCCGTCGCGGCCGAGATTCCGACAGGCTCGGCGCTCCGGTCCATGGTGGGCCCCAGGAGGAAGAGGAGGTTGTGCAGGTGATGGGCCATGGCGTTGTTCGCGGGGCTGTCCAGGATCCATCGGCCCTCCCCGTCCCGCCGGCGACCCGCCCAGTCGTTCCTCCCGTAGTAGGCCTCCGTTCGCGGCCAGAGGGTGAGGGAGCGTCCCCAGCGGGGCTCCCCGAAACGCCCCCCAAGTATGTCCTCCTTCAGGCGCAGGATGGAGGGGGAGAAGCACCACTGGAATCCCACGGCCACGAAGCGTCCCGCCCGGTCCCGGGCCCGGATCATGCGCTCCACGTCCCGGGTTACGGCGGCGGCAGGCTTCTCCACCAGGACGTGGCTGCCCCGCTCCAGGGCCAGGCATGCCTGCTCGCAATGGTGCTGGATGGGGGAGGAGATCACCGCCAGCTCCGACGAGCCCCCCCGGTAGAACTCCTCCATGGAGGAAAAGAGGGGGACGCCTCTGGCCTCCAACTCACCCAGGCGAGTGCACCGGCCCGGATCCGGGTCCACCGCCCCGACCATAGTGGATCTCCTCTTCCCTTCCTCGTCCAGGAGGGCGGAGAGATAGACCTCGCCGTATCCCCCCAGCCCCACCACCAGAACCGAGATCGGATCCGTCATCACTCCTCCAGCAGGTTCACCTCCCGGACCGCACCCGTCGACGGGTCCACCCGGAGGGTCTTGAGCTCGAAGGGACCCATCTTCACACGGGTCTTCACCCCCGCGCAGGGGACAGTCAGGGTGGTCTGCCGGGTCCGGCCCGTGGGCTCGAAGAGGCGGAGGAT
>JASFRP010000544.1:0-3520 GCA_050114895.1 Gemmatimonadota bacterium | reverse complement strand
AGCTCGGGGCCGTCATCGTTCCCATGAATCCCCGCGTCACGGGCCCCGAGCTTCAGTATATGCTGAGGCACTCCGAGACGGTGCTGGCGGTGACGGCGGAGACCCATGCCGGGGAAGACTACCTGGCGGTCTTCGACGATCTCCTGCCCCAGCTGCCGGAGCTTCAGTACGTGGTGACGGTGGGTGAGGAGGACCTCTGGTACGATGACCAGATCTTTCAGTTCGAAGACCTCCTCTCTGCCGGCCAGGGCCGGGATTTCCCTCCCCTCGAGGTGAACCCCCGGGAAGATTCCTTCGCCATACTCTACACCGCCGGAACGATGGGGAAGCCCAAAGGTGTCGAGCTGACCCATTCGAATCTTCTGGAGGTGACCTTCGAGACGGCGGCTCGCCTGGGGTTGTCCTCGGGGGACCGGGTCATCGGCGTTACCGCCTTCTTCCATATCTTCGGGCTGGGGCCGGGAATCCTGGGGTCCATCCTTTCCGGGTCCTCCCTGATTCTCCAGACCGGCTTCGGAGCTGCCGAGACCCTGGCGTTGATCCAGCGGCATGAAGCGACCGTTCACTACGGTGTCCCGACACTCTTCTCCACAGGGCTGATAGAGCAGCGGGAGGCCGCCCTCGACCTCTCCTCTCTCCGGGTCGCCCTTGCTGCGGGAGGGCCCGCCTCCCATGAGCTCATCATGGCGGTGGAGAGGGAGATCTGCCCTGATTTCCGGGTGGCCTATTCTCTCACCGAGACGGCCTCCGTCGTATCCATGACCGACCCCGGCGACCCGGCGGAGAAGAGGCGAGACACGGTTGGACGCCCAATGGCCGGGATCGAGGTGAAGGTCCTGGACAACCAGGGAACACCCCTCCCGGTCGAGAGCGTCGGGGAGATCGCCATACGCGGCCCGGGGGTCATGAGGCGATACTACCGCCAACCTCGAGAGACGCGACGAGTAAGGCGGGAGGACGGGTTCCTCCTCACGGGCGACATGGGAATGGTGGATGAGGACGGATACCTCCATTTGGTGGGAAGGCGGAGAGAGGTTATCATTCGAGATGGCTTTACCGTGTACCCCCGGGAGGTTGAGTACCGACTTCAGGCTCACCCGGCGGTTCAGGAGGCGGGGGTGGTGGGGATCCCGGACGACGTCCTCGGTGAAGCCATCTGTGCGTGTATCGTCCCTATCGAGGGGGCGATCGTGACCGGCCCGGAAATCATGGATTGGTGCCGCGTCATCCTGGCGGACTACAAGGTCCCCGACCTGGTCCGCTTCCTCGATGATTTCCCCAGAACGGGGACCGGAAAGCCCAGGCGTATCGAGCTTGCCAGGATCATCCAGGCCGAGCTCATGAGTCGAAAAGACTGACGCCAGAAGAGGCCCCTCCGACCCCTCCCAGGTCCCGACGGGATATGATTCCAAGGGAGTGGGGGTGGTGGAGAGGTCTCGCGGCTTGGACACAGACAACAATCTGCTGCGAGAAGGCAAACCATGAGTTCGCTCTATTCCCGGGCGCCCCATGCCAAGGGCACGCCCGCGGTTCAACCTGATGCTCCCAACGCTGCCCTCCTCATCGACTTCGATAACGTCACGATGGGGATGCGGAGCGACCTCTCCAAAGAGCTCAAGAACCTCCTGAACTCCGACATCATCAAGGGGAAGGTCACGGTGCAGAGGGCATACGCCGACTGGCGCCGTTACCCACAGTACATCGTTCCCCTTTCAGAGAACTCCGTCGATCTCATCTTCGCACCGGCCTACGGAAGCTCGAAGAAGAACGCCACGGATATTCGGATGGCCATCGACGGCATGGAGCTGGTCTTTATCCGTCCCGAGATCGGGACCTTCATCCTTCTCACGGGCGACAGCGACTTCTCCAGCCTCGTCCTCAAACTCAAGGAGTACGGGAAATACGTCATCGGGGTCGGGATCCAGGAATCCAGCTCCGACATCCTGGTTCAGAACTGCGATGAGTACTACTCCTACACGTCCCTCACCGGCCTGAAGAAGACCACCGATTCGGCAAACAAACCGGTGGACCCCTGGGTCCTGGTGGAGCAGGCGGTCCAGAAAATGGCCTCCCGGAACGACGTCATGCGATCGGACCGGCTGAAGCAGGTCATGATGGAGATCGACGCAACCTTCGACGAGGGGAACTTCGGGTTCTCGAAATTTAGTCGTTTCCTCTCCGAGGCTGCCAGCCGGGATCTGGTGGAGTTGAGAAAGCTGGAGAACGGGCAGTATGAAGTGCGGCCCAAGGGTGCCACGAGGGACGAGGGCGCAAGGAACGGGGGGAAGGACCGGAGTGCGCCGCAGAAGAAGCCTGAGTCGAGGGATCGAAGTGCTCAGGGAAAGAGCAGGGAACGGGAGAGGCAGGAGACGAAGGGGAGTGGGAAGATTGCCGAGCCATCTGAGGTCCCTGTGTCCAAGTCGGCCGCCGAGATGGAGGGTGCCGGGGATCCGCTCCAGTCGGCTTACGGTCTCCTCAGAAAGGCTTTGGAGAGCCTTGCCGAGGGGAACGGAACCGGACCTGTTCGGGACTCCGACCTCAAGCGCAAGATGCTGGAGCTGGACCCCGGCTTCGATGAGGGGGAGCTGGGATTCGGAAAGTTCAGTCGTTTTCTCAGGCAGGCCCACGATCATGAGGTGGTGGATCTGGAGAAGCGGGAGGAGGGAACCTACCAGGTCTCCATCCGCTCCGGTTCGAAGATGGGGGAGGAGCTGGAAGCGCAGGAGGCCGAGGAGGTGGAGGGTACCGGAAGCATGGCCCCGGAGAAGGCCACCCACCGGACGGAGGCGTCTCCCCCATCCGAGCCCTCGGACGATGACCTGCCTGAGGAGGAGTTCGGAAAGCAGAAGGGGGTGAAGGGGAAACCGGGAAAGGGGCTCGGCCCCAGGCGCGGCGAACGCCGCAGGAGACGATCCGACGAAGGACCTCCGCCCCTTCTGGAGGGACAGGTGCTCTCCCTGGGCGGATCTCCGTCCCAGGACGAGGCTCCCGAGAGGGGAGACACCTCGGCGGAGGGAGACCCGTCCCAGGATAGCCATCGTTCCTTGTCCTCCCTGGACGCTGACCTGGATCCCGGGAGGTTGGGCCTTCCGACGGACGGCTCCGCCATCATCAGCTATCTGACCAACAGCTACCGGGGTGTCGGGAAGAAGACGGCGGAAAGCCTGGTGGAGGCGTTCGGGTCCGATGTCTTTGCCGTCCTGAAGGATGAACCTGAGCGGATCGAACCCATCGTTACGGGAAAGCGCGCGGAACAGTTGCTGAGCGCCTGGGAGGCGGACTTCAACCGGCGCGCCGAGAGGTCTGCCCGGGAGCCCACCGTATCCCCTGGCGATCCGGGACCGGATGCGGAGGCGGCTGAGCCCGACGCGTCTCCGTCCGACGAGGAGCCTGGGGGAGGCCAGCAGTCGGCCCTGAGCAGGAGAAGGACCCGCAGGGGAGGCCGGAGTCGACGGGGGTGACGCCATCGCCCTCCTCCCCCCCTCCGAGCGCTTCACGTCACGAGCACGCGCGGGGTCCG
>JASFRP010000543.1:0-3526 GCA_050114895.1 Gemmatimonadota bacterium | reverse complement strand
CTGGATGTATCGGGCAGCCTCCGTCTCATTCCCCGGAGGAGAGCTGGTGTCGATCCGTACCAGGTCCTGAAGGAAATGGAGTGCCTCCTCGTGGGCGGACGCGAAGTCGGGCTGTTGAGACGAGACGGGTGCGGCCAGAATGGCGATGGCGGCGATGAGTCCGGGAGCAAGCGAGATTCGCATGGTGTGTTCTGTGCAATGAGGTAGAGGTGGGAGCCGCGGTGTGTTCCCCGGCCTGCCGAATGACCGCCAAAGTGTGAGGGGTGGGGTTGGAGCGCGCAAGGACGGGAGATCTCCCGTACCTGTTCCTGTGGACGCAGCGTGAGAAGAGGCATACACTCCATCCCGTCTGTATCCGTCGCCGCACAATCTCTGGGAAGGGTGCCCCATGTCTACCTCCAGAATCGCTCAGGGCCTCAGGTGGTCGCTCCTCCTCCCGACCATCGCGATCCTCCTGGCCCCCGGGGCCGCTCCGCGGGAGCTTCACGCCCAGTCCGGGCCCACCATCGCTCAGTTCCTGAGCCCGGCGTCCCCTCTGGACCTCGCCTCCGCCCGGCACGCCGACCGTCTGGCCTGGATGGCCTACGAGGAAGGAAAGCGGAACGTCTATACCGCCGCTGCCCCGGATTTCCAGCCGGTCCGTCTTACGAGCTTTCTGGAGGATGACGGTACGGACTTGTCCGACGTGTCCCTCTCTGACGACGGATCCATGATCGTGTTCGTCCGGGGCACCGCACCGAATCGGGTGGGGTGGATAGCGAACCCCAGCCAGGCCCCCCAGGGCACCGAACAGTCCATCTGGGCCGTGCGATCCTCGGGTGGGGAAGCGTGGCGGGTGGCCGAAGGAAGCAGTCCCGTCCTGTCACCCGACGGTACCTCGGTTCTCTACCTGAAGGACGGTCAGATCTACCGCAGCCGTCTCACGGCGGGGGTCCAACCGGATTCCATGGACCTGGGCCTGAAGCCCTTCCTGGTCCAGTGGGGGCGCCAGACCGAGCCCGTGTGGTCTCCCGACGGGTCCATGTTCGCCTGGACGAGCCAGCGGGAGAACCACGCCCTCATCATGGTCTACCATCTCACCACGAACACCGTGCGGTATGTCGCCCCCAGCGTGGACTGCGACGGCAACCCGACCTGGTCGGCCGACGGTATGCGCCTTGCTTTCCTGCGCAGGCCCGGCGTTCCCTTCGGTCGACAGGCCCAGGAAGGCAGCGGAGGTATCGGGAACCCCCAGGGCCCGGCCTATCGGCCGGCATCGGAGTCGGGCTTCTCCGGACGGGGTGGCGGCAGCCCCTTCACCGGTTGCCAGAGCGGGTTTGGACGGGGATTCAGCGGCGGTGGCCGAGGCGGTCCGGCGAGGGGCGCCCGCGACACCACCGCCAACAACAACACCACGGCCCCCGGTTTCTTCAACGCCACCTTTCCCGGTGGCTACACCCTCTCCCTCATGGTGGCCGACCTGGCCAGCGCCGAGGCGGAGGAGGTGTGGCACAGCCAACCCGAGGATCGGGTGTTTTCCGGCATGAGGGACATCCGCTGGGAGGGGGACAACATCGTCTTCCCCATGACGCCCCCGGAGGACGAGTACGAACGGTACTTTTCCATCAGCCTTACGAACCCGGTGACGGACCCGGTGATGCTCACCACCACGGACGGCCTCATCGAAAACGCCACGTCGGTCTCCTTCTCGCCCGATGGGCGCACCCTCTACTACTGCACCAATGCTCAGGACATCGAGCGGCGGCACATCTGGGCGGTGCCCACCTCGGGAGGCACTCCCCGTCGGATCTCCACCGGTGACGGCGTGGAGACCTATCCGCAGCCCGTGTCGTCAGGCAGCCATGTGGCGGTGCTGTATTTCAACGCAAAGCAGCCGGCCTCCGTGGCCCTGGTGCCCGCGGGAGGCGGCGACCCCCGGATCATCTTCCCGACTCTCACGCCAAACTTCCCGCAAGCGGAGCACGTGGTTCCGGAGATCATCATCACCACGGCTCCGGACAGCACCGAAATCCACAATCAACTCTTCCTCCCCAGGGACCTGAGACCCGGCGAACAGCGCCCAGCCATGATTTTCGTGCACGGGGGCCCGGTGCGGCAGATGCTGCCGGCGTACCACTACATGCAGTTCTATCACTGGGCTTACGCCTACAACCAATGGCTCGCCAGCCAGGGCTACGTGGTGTTGTCTATCAACTACCGGGGTGGTGTCGGGTATGGGCGCAGCTTCCGCTCGGCGGAGGGCACCAACGCCCGGGGCAACTCGGAGTATCAGGACGTGGTGGCCGGCGCCCGCTACCTGCAGTCCCGCGCCGACGTGGACTCCACCCGCATCGGAATCTGGGGGCTGTCGTACGGTGGCCTACTCACCGCCGAGGCCCTCGCCCGCAACTCCGACATCTTCAGGGCCGGCGCCGACCTGGCGGGGGTCCATCTCTATGGAAGCTCCCTGGACACCACATCGGTCTCATTCCAGTCCTCAGCCGCGGCCCACGTGGAAAGCTGGACCTCGCCGGTCTTCCTGGAACAGGGTGACGACGACCGCAACGTGGACTTTTCCCAGACCATAGGGCTGGTGCAGCTCCTCCGGGCCAACGGCGTCTACTACGAGCTCACCGTCTGGCCGGACGAGACCCATGAGATGATGGTGCACGCCAAGTGGATCAAGACCTTCGGTGACATGGGAGACTTCTTCCGTCGCTTCCTGTGGAACAAGGAGGATCCGCCGAAGACCCGGTGAGGGAGAGGGCCTGCAGAGGCCTCCAAGTTGTCCCACGCGAACCCATGCCCGAGGTATCCGATGGGCCGCAGACTGCTGATTACCATGACCCAGCTCTTCCCGAGCCGGAGACCATGGGGTGGGTTCCACGCATTGCTCCTGACGATTCCCCTCGTCGCCCTCCTTCCGACCCCCACCGGAGCCCAGGCCATTCGGGGCGTGGTGATGGATGACACCAACCGCACCCCCGTCTATGGCGCCCTGGTCCGAGTGATGAAGGATGGAGAGGGGATCAGAGGTGTCGAGACCGACGGCGACGGCAGCTTCCTTCTACCCGTTCCCGGCGGCGGAGAGTATCGGCTGGAGGCTTCCGGCCTGGGATATGAAACCGCCCTCTCCCAACCCCTGCGCGTGGCGGTGGGGGATACGGTCGCCGTAGAGCTCTGGGTGAGGCCCGACGCCGTCCTTCTTGACCCCCTCACCGTGCTGGGGCGATCTCGGCGGGGGCGCGACGCTTTCGAACGTCGGAGAATCGACTGGGATCGGGGCATCTTCATCACCCCGGCCATGATCGACTCCATATCCCCCGATCATCCGGCCGAGGTCCTCAAGGGACTGGAGAAGGTGGACGTCCGGTGGGGTTGGGGAGTATCCAGCACGGGCCGGGCGGGCCCTCTCCCCACCGTGCGGACCGTCCTGGGGCGAGGTTGTATGCTCTACATGGTGGACTTCGTTCCCGTGCAGCCCCCGCCCTGGGTCCACGGGGATTGGTCCGGCTCTCAGCTGAGCAGCCTGGAGGGTGAGGATCTC
>JASFRP010000542.1:0-3533 GCA_050114895.1 Gemmatimonadota bacterium | reverse complement strand
CCGTTCCCACCGTCCCCAGCGCGATGAGCCCCACGACAAAGGCCAGGAGCGTGCCGGGCGGTTGGCCGATCCAATCGGAGAGCCCGGGGTCCAGGAGGGCGGCGAAGCCCAGGAGAAGGAGCCTCTCGGCCCGCTGCATGACCCCGACCTTGCAGACCACCCCCTGGCTCTCTCCCCGGGCCCGGGTATAGCTCACCAGGAGAGATCCTCCCAGCGCGAGCGCTACGGCCATGGCCATGAGGGGGTGGGCGTGAAAGTAGACGGCCAGGCCCGCGAACACCCCCACTTCGGCGAAGCGGTCGAGAGTCGAGTCCAGGAAGGCTCCCTTGGGGGAGGCGACCCCCAGCCCCCGGGCGACCCGGCCGTCCAGGATATCGGCCGTTCCCCCCAGGAGGACGAACCAGCCGGCCAGCACCGGATTCCCGCAGGCGAAGGCCACGCCGGAGGCCGCGCCGAACCCCGCACCGATGAGGTTCAACGCGGTGGGGGAGACCCTGAAACGAAGAGCCGTCCGGACCACGGGTCCGATGAGCCAATAGAACCAGGAGCGGATGAAGGAACCGAGGACGAAGGAGCCCCGCCCTGTGGATTCCAGGGGGTCCGCGGCCGACCGGTCCCGCAGGCGCGCGTAGAGGGGCATGGAGGCGAAACTGAGGCCCAACGCTGCGGCCAGGAACGCCAGGTCACCCCTCATGAGGAGCTCTCCCCATCCTCGGAGGGATCAAGCTCCGACTCCTTCACCGTCCTCAGGACCCAGAACATCTTCGGCCAGAGGAAAATGAGGGGCCAACGTCGCTCTCTCTCGCTCACCTCCACCTTGAAGCCTGCCCGGCGTTCGATCTTCCGGGTTATGTAATCCAGCCAGCCCTGGAAGGTGAACATGTATTTGAACCAACGGCTCGTGGCACGGACCTTGGATCGCACGAAGTAGAGCGTATACAACCATCGAACGGTCCGTCCGGGTGGGTGGGCCCAGCGGTAGCCTGCTGGGCACGGAACGACCTCTCCACGGGCCACGGCTGCCGAGATGGACTCTTCCGAGATGGCCAGAAGGACTTCCTGCTGAGACCGGAAGACCTGAAGCACCCGCCCCGAGCTCTCCGGGCGGATCTCCCCTCGGTAGGAGACCCGGAGCATGGTCTCCGCGAACCGTTCCAGATCGAATTCGCCCTGGAGGAAGGGCCTGACCCACCGAACGATGCCATCACGGGCCATGCGGAGGGCCGAGAGGAGCATCTCCTCCTCCTCCGGCCCACGAGCCCACACCAGGGCCAGCTTCTGGACCACTCTGCCTTTGAGGAAGTGGTCCGGAGACCGGGGTCCAAGGGACCTGCGGAGGTGCCGGGGATTGACGACGGCGCACTTTGCAGGGGTCTGACCCTCGTCCCCATACCGGAAAGAAATGATGTTGGGAGGTAGAATATGTGCCAGGGCCGCCATGATACGGGGCGGTTTCCCGTGGTGGCCTCCCGCCCGAAGACTCTGAAAGAAATCGGTGTAGGAGTCGACCACGGCCATGAAATCGTAGGCGCTCCAGCGATCCGGGTTGCTGTTCTGGACGTGGGACCCGTACAGGAGGAGGGCAGCCACCGTTCCGCCCCCGGCTTCCACCAGGGCCTGGGCGGCCTCCCGGAGGTGAGGGTCGTCCGGAGCCGGAATCAGCCCCTGAAGCGAGGGCGCTTGGAGGGACCCCTCACTGCTCGCTCTCACTCCACTACCTCCCGAATTCCGTTATTTTCCTCGAGCGTTTCGTTCATCGATCTCCCGGTGCAATGGAGGGAGCGCCCTCCTCCGCGTCTGGGGAACGCTGGACCACGGGGTAAGATAACCACTGGGACGGCCCATGTCCGACCCAGTTCTGCTTTTCGGGCCTGGAGTGCGAACGCTGTTGCTCCAAGCCTCCTTGTGCGGTATTGGTATGGCGGGAACACATTCGGGCGGTGGATGGCTTCCACCCCTTGAGGTGAATCGGGAGGGCGGCCGATTCTCTCCCCTCCTGAGTCATCGAAAGAGGGCGACTGAATATGGAAAAGAAGAACGGGGCTGCGGATATCGTCGATGCCATGGCCTACGACTACTCCAACTTCTACTCGGCTTCCGGCGAGGACCTCTTCGACCTTCTCGTACCGTTCCAGGAATGGTACCAGGAGGCCCGGCCGAGCGGCTACTATCAGTTCGAGCTTCCCATTCACTCCGCACCGTCCACGAGGGTGGACGTGGAGGACACCAAGGCTGGAGTGATTCGGAAAGGACTCATCAACTTCGCCTCCTACAATTATCTGGGCCTCTCCTATCGGCCCGAGGTGAAAGAGGCCATCAAGGCTGCCGTGGATCGGTTCGGCGCCGGATCCTCGGGGTCTCCCATCCTCTCGGGTACCACGGCGCTCCTCAGGGAGCTGGAGGAGAGAATCGCCCGGTTCAAGGGGAAAGAGGCCGCGCTGGTCTTCCCTACCGGGTACTCGGCGAACGTCGGCTTGATCGCCGGGCTCATGCGTTCCGGAGATCTGGTGGTGGCGGACCAGTTCGCCCACGCCTCCGTGGTGGACGGCATGATCCTCTCCAAAGCCCAGAGCAGGTTCTTCCGCCACAACAACGCGAACGAGCTGGATCGTAAGCTTCGGGATTTCCATGGAAAGAAGCTGGTGGTGGTGGAGGGGGTGTACTCCATGGACGGCGACCTGGTGGCCCTCCCGGAGATCCTGGAGGTCAGCCACGCCAACGGAGCCCGAGTCCTCATCGACGAGGCCCACTCCACTTTCCTCTTCGGAGAGAACGGCCGGGGCGTGGCGGAGCATTTTGGCCTGGACGAGGAAGTCGACATTCACCTGGGAACCTTCTCGAAGAGCCTGGGCGGCCAGGGTGGATTCGTCGCCGGCTCGAAGGCCCTCATCGATTACCTCCGGGGTTTTTCCCGTTCCCGCTTCTTCTCCTGCGCGCTGGCGCCGCCGGTGGTGGCCGGCCTCATCGCCGCCCTGGACATTGCCGAAAAGGAGCCGGAGCTGAGGAAGAAGCTCTGGAGCAACGTCGACTTCATGCAGAAACGCCTGAAAGACGGGGGCGTGGACACCGGGGACTCCCAGTCTCAGGTCATCCCCATCATGATCCGGAACGATGCCACCATCTTCGGCATCGGCGAGCAGCTCTTCCACGAGGGCGTCTTCATCAATCCGGTGAAGTACCCGGCGGTGGGGAAGCACAAGTCACGGTTCCGCATGTCCATCTCGGCTGCTCATACCCGGGAAGACCTGGAAGAAGGGGCCGAAGTCATCATCCGGGTCCTTAAACGGAGCGGTATCATCGCCTGACCACTCATCATCCCAGACCCACTCATGCAACTGACCAGATACGAGTTCAATCACTGCGTCGGTGCGATGTTCGAGATGAGCACCACTGCCGCACGAAAGATTCTCCCGGTCCATCTCCAACCCCTGGAGGTACAGCACACCAGGAGCGTTCTGGCCGTCCTGGCCTTCCAGTTCTCGGGCAGCGAAGTGGGACCCTACGACGAGGTGGTCCTCTCGGTGGTCACGCCG
>JASFRP010000541.1:0-3536 GCA_050114895.1 Gemmatimonadota bacterium | reverse complement strand
CAGAATCTGCTTGGCGAAACCCCAGGACGCGGCGAACCATTCTCCGAGCTCACCCTGGCTGGTGCTCGTCACCAGCGAGAAGGCGACGGTGGCGGACACGAAGGGGAGGGCCGGAGTCTCAGGGAAGAGGAGCGCAAGCACGATGGTCGGAAGAGCCACCAGAGCCAGTCGACTCCAGCTCAAGCCGAACCAGGCTACCAGAACGAGGCCCAACCCGGCTGCCAGCACGGCGGTCACGATCCAGCGGACGTGGTAGATCTCGTACCACAGACCGGTTCCTCCCTCCGGCCGGCCCCAGTTGGCGAAGACCAGGATCCCCACCATGAGAGCGAAGTAGACGATGTTCTGGGTCAGACTCCGACCGACGTCTTCCTCAGTCGCAGGCACTTCCTGGACTGCCATCCGGGCCTCCTCGTCCTTCCGGAAGAGCATGTGCATCAGGAGCCCGATCACGATGGCGAAGAGGACGGCGCCGACGGCGCGGGCCGCCCCGAGGCCCAGCCCCAGGACGCTGGCGGTGAGGACGATGGCCAGAACGTTCACGGCCGGGCCGGAGTAGAGAAAGGCAGACGCCGGTCCCAGCCCCGCTCCCGTCACGTAGATGCCGGCGAAGAGGGGAAGAACGGTGCAGGAGCAGACGGCCAGGACGCTCCCCGCTACCGACGCCACCCCATACGCCAGGACCTTCGGCGCTCCGGGCCCCAGGTACCGGAGGACGGCCTGCTGGTTCAGGAAGACCGATATCGCTCCAGCGATGTAGAAGGCCGGTACGAGGCACAAGAGCACGTGTTCTTGGGCGTACCACTTCGTGAGGGCAAGAGCTTCCACCACCGCTCCCTCGAAGCGGGGGTCCCCCACGGGGAGCCAGTAGATTCCCACGAATACGGCTATCACCCAGGCCAATGGCTTCCACTCGGCCCGCCAGCTGTTCGGCAGAACGCCGTTCATGGGTTGACCCTTTCCGCGCGGATCTGCACCAGGAGGGGGCCGGCTTCGGGAAGCGGCCGGTTCGCCAGAAGCTCTCGGAGCGTGGAGAGGACCCTGGATAGCTCTTCCGTGGGTCTCTCGGGAAGACTGTAATTCACGATGAGCCCGTTCCGCCTGTCCTCCAGGACTCCCGCGTCCCGCAGGTATCGGAGGTGCCGGGATGCCTTGGATTGCGTGATCCCCAGGATCCGCTCCACCTCACACACGCACAGGTGACCGTGCCGGAAGACGAGCCCCATGATGGTGAGACGGGTCTCGTCGGAGAGCGCCTTGAAGATCTGGCCGAGTCGGTCCATCATCCCTCCTCTCGACCAAATATACCCGTTTAAGCGGGTATACGGAAGAGGGCCGTGGGTTCAGAATCGGACCCAGGCGAGGATGGACTGAAAGCGTGAGTCCGAACGCATCCCCTGGAACTCCGGCATAGCGTTCGCCCAGGGCAGGTAAGGGGACCTGGATCGGACCGCCTCCTCCAGAAGTGTCAGGGAAGCGTCGTAATCCCCCAGATGAGCCAACAGCGCAGCCCGCTGAACGGGGCCGAAGAAGGCCGGTTCCTGCAGCGCGGTCAGAGCCTGGGAACGTTGTGAAGGATCGGAGACCGCCGCCAGGTAGGCTCGATAGACCGAGGGGTCTGCGCCCGTCAGCTCCGCAAACCGGTCGAACGCCGCGCCGGCCTCATCCACGTTACCGGTCATGGCCAGATGCTCTCCCAGCAGGTACGCCACGGGGTGCATCTCGGGGGCCAACTCCAGGGCTTTCCGGAAGGCGTCTGCGGCACCCTCCCGCCCGGAGCACATGAGGACCAGGCCGAGGGTCATGTGGGCAGGGGCGGAACGGGGGTCCAACTCCAGGGCGCTCGTCGCTTCCTCCAATGCCCCCTCCCAGCGCCGCTCCGTCGCCAGGAGCTCGGCGTACCAGTACCGGGAGGTGGGATTCCGGGGATCGATCTCGATGGATCTCCGAAAGTCCTTTTCCGCCCCGGGGAGGTCCCAGAGGTAGGCCCATTTCAGGTAGGCTGACGCGGCGTATCCCTCCGCCATCTCCCTTCCCGGAGCCATGGCTCGCTCGAGGGCCGCCTCGGCATACGGAAGCACCTCCGCTATGGGGGGGCCCCCATACTCCGGGAGGAGGACATAGGCCGTGGACAGCGCCGCCCAGGCGGATGGGAAGTCCGGGTCCAGGAGAACGGCTCTGTGGTAATCCTCTATGGCCGCGAGGAGGGCGTCGGGGGTACCCAGACGGGAGAGGTGGCGGCCTTTCAGGTAATCGGAATACGCCGCGAAACTCTCCGTGTGTGGCGGCACCAGCCTCTCCCGATCCTCCTCCGGCGCCATGACTCCGAGAGCCCCAGCCACGGCCCAGGCCACGTCGTCCAACTCGTTGAGAAAACCCTCCTTCGTAAGGACGAAGCTCCCCGTCCAGATCGGGTCCGCTGCGCCCGCAGGGAGGAGGCGAAGGGCCAGCTCCACGCCATCGGATGAGGAGTCCACGCTCCCCTCCAGGAGAGAGGCCACCTGCAACTGACGGGAGGCCGACTCCGGATCGTATGCGGAGCCCCGGAGGGAGAAGGCGGAGGAGCGGGCGGTGACGTGGAGGTTCGGAACCCGACTCAGGGCCTCCAGGAGCTCGTTGGCAATCCCTTCACCGAGGTAGTCCCCATCCGCGCGGGAGACCCCGTCTCCGGCCGAATTCCCCCCCACGGTCAGAAAGGGCATGACCGCGATGGACTCGATGTTGGGCCCGGACGAGAGGAAGATCGATCCGTCGGTGAGGATCTTCTCTCCCAGCTCGAGAGAGACTCCCCCGATCAGAAGGGTGAAGCCCACGACTGCACCGATTCCCACGGGCCAGCGCTTGAGGCGAGGTTGCGCCGCGATAGCTGCCAGCTCACCGGGGCTGGAGGGTCCGGTGACCCTCATCCCCTCGGCCGTGATATCGAAGGTCCACGTCAGGACCATGGAGATGGGGAATCCTACGATGGCGAGAACCGCGATGACCGTGGACACGGATTCCGGTAGCCGGAGAGCCGGAACCATGAAATCCGCGGCCTGAATCACCACGAAGGCGACGCCCCCGTACACCGCCGCCGACTTGAAGACACGCCGCCGTTTCAGCTCCGCGAAGAACAACTGATAGGCCCTCGTCGCTCTCGTCATGGTCTCTCTTGATGCGGGTAGGGAGGGGCACAGGAGTCAACGGCTCGACCAAACCCGGGTCCGCGGGCGTGTTCAGCCATAAGGGCGATTCCGATCCGAGAAAGTCGGGGTCTTCCGGGTACCCTGGTGCTGCAGCCTTCGGGGCGAAGGGGGCTCACTCCCCGGAATATCTCCGTGAGAACCGTCTACCTCCATGCCACGAGAAGGTTCCGGGAGTTCGGGGCGATGAGCTATTCGGAAGGCAGGGGCGGGGCTCGGCCTGTTTGGCGGGGACATTCTTCGAGACGTGCTTCGAGAGTTGTCTCAGGGCAGTCCGCCCCAAGAAGTGCTCGCCGGGTTCGGATCTTTCCGGCTATCCTGCGGAGATCGGTCAGCGACCGTCCGGACCCCTCA
>JASFRP010000540.1:0-3551 GCA_050114895.1 Gemmatimonadota bacterium | reverse complement strand
GCTGGCGGGATCCATCCTCTCCGGGGCTGCGGCCGTATCTCTCGGCGCCGCCTCCGTCCGGGAGATCGAGCGGTTCAACATCCTGGTGTCGACCCGGATCGCCATGTCCCGGGCGCTACGCCGCCTTCCTTTCCCGCCAGACCATGTGGTGGTGGATGGACTGCCGGTGAAGGGGTTGGAGTGGGACCATGAGGCCGTCGTGGGAGGAGATGGCCAGGTCCATTCCATCGCATGCGCATCGATTCTGGCGAAGGTGTTCCGGGACCGCCTCATGGAACGCCTGGCGGTTCGATACCCCGGCTATGGCTGGGAGACCAACATGGGCTATGGCACCGCGGAACACCTGGCCGCACTGGAACGCCTCGGCCCGACTCCCCACCACCGTCGGACCTTCGGGCGGGTCCAGATGGACCTGCCCTTCTGAAGCTCCCTCCCCCCACCGGGCAACACGGGACCGGCCCAGCGTGTCTTGATGGGCGGAGGGCTGTGGCGGGGCCCGCCGTTCGGCCTTATCCTCCTGTTCTCTCGGACCGACACGGGGTCCTCGGGGGCCACCGGGGATCCGATCATACATAGGACCTTCATCGTCCCTTTCCACGGAGCCGTTCCCATGGAGCGTCACAGACGATCTCTCTTCCTGGTCATCCTCCTGGTGGTCATGGGCTTGGGCGGAGTGTTGCCCCCAGACGTGGCTGCCCAGACCCTCACGGAGGATCAGCTTTCCGCCTTCGTCTACCGGAGCATCGGACCGGCCCGTCAGAGCGGACGGTTCGTGGACTTCGCCGTGCCGAGCCAGCAGCCCGGCACCTACTACGCTGCATCCGCCTCCGGGCACCTGTGGAAGTCGGAGAACCACGGCCTGACCTGGGATGTCCTCTTCGACAACGAGGAGGTCTACTCCATCGGCGACATCGCCGTGGCTCCCTCGGCTCCCAACACCCTCTACCTGGGCTCCGGTGAGGCGAACAACTCCCGAAGCACCTACTGGGGGAACGGTGTCTACAAGTCCACTGACGGAGGCCAATCCTGGACAAACGTCGGACTCCCCGAGTCCCACCACATCGGGCGCATCGTCGTCCATCCCACGAACCCGAACATCGTCTACGTGGCGGCCCTCGGGCACCTTTACTCCGAGAACGAGGAGCGGGGGCTCTACAGGTCCACGAACGGGGGCGGGCGTTGGGAGCAGGTCCTGGCGCCGGTGGTGAACGGTAAGACCATCGGGGTGGTGGACGTGGCCATGGACCCCTCGAATCCCGAGGTGCTGTACGCCGCTACCTTCGACAAGGTCAGGGTTCCGTTCTCCTACGACCTGGGCGGTCCCGGGAGCCGGGTGTACAAGACCACCGACGGAGGGGACAACTGGGAGATGCTCACCAATGGTCTCCCCCAGGGCATGCTGGGCCGTATCGGCATCGACGTCTACCTCAGGGATCCCAACATCGTCTACCTCACCGTGGAGAACGCCAACAAGGAGGGGATGAGCGACGAGGAGCGGTACCAGGAGCTTCTGGACCATAAGGCCAGCCGGGGGATGATCGGTGGGGAGATCTACCGGTCCATCGACGCCGGAGCCAGCTGGGAGAAGAGGAATCCGGATTCGCTCCCCATCGGAGGAAACCCCGGATACTACTACGGTCAGATCCGGGTGGACCCCAACGACGCCGACGTCATCTACGTCGTGAGCGTATCCACCATGAAATCGGAGGATGGTGGGGAGACCTGGAACCAGCGGGCCATGGGGTTCGGAGGGGACGACCACGCCATCTGGATCGATCCGAACGACTCCGACCACATGCTCCTGGGGTATGACCACGGGCTCGGCGTCACTTGGGATGGCGGTGAGAACTGGCTCCACCCCGACAATCTGTCCCTGGCCCAGTTCTATGCCGTGGGGTACGACATGTCCCACCCCTACAGGGTGGCTGGGGGTCTCCAGGACAACGGTTCCCACATGGGGCCCAACACCAATCCCGCTGGCGGGTCCATCCCCTTCGAGATGTGGGAGCGAGTGGGCGGAGGCGACGGGATGTACAACGTCTTCGAGACGTGTACCAACCGCTACCTCTTCAACGAGTCCCAGTTCGGTCCCCTCCAGCGGCTGGACCTCTGGACCGGGGAGTCCCAGGGGATCCGTTACGACGATCCTGATCTCCGCTGGAACTGGAACGCCCCCATCCTGGTGAGCCCACACGACTGCAACACCATCTACCACGCCGCCAACATGCTCCTGCGCTCCGACAATCTGGGGGAGAGTTGGGAGGTCATCAGTGAGGACCTCACCAAGGCGGACCCCGCTACCCTCACCACAGGCAAGGGAGGGGACGGCAACATCCAATACGCCACCATCACGACCATCGACGAATCCACTCTCCAGGCCGGCCTCATCTGGGTGGGAACCGACGACGGGAACGTCCAGGTCACACAGGATGGGGGGCGCCAATGGACGCTCGTGAACGACAACATCCCCAACAACCCCGAATACTGGGTGAGCAGGGTGGCGGCGTCGCATTTCGACCCCGGAACGGCCTACGTCTCCTTCACCGGGATGCGGCGGGACGACTTCCGGGCCTTCGTGTACAAGACCACGGACTTCGGGGAGACCTGGACGGACATCTCTGCCAACCTTCCCGACGAGCCCGTCAACGTCATCCAGGAGCACCCCCAGAACCCCAACCTTCTCTTCTTGGGAACGGATTTCGGGGTGTACGTGTCGGTGGACGGAGGCGGGAGCTGGACCAGCATGAAGAACAACATGCCAACCGTTCCAGCGTACGACCTAAAGATCCACCCCCGTGAGAACGATCTCATCGTGGCCACCCACGGCCGGGGGATCTACGTCACCGACGTCTCGGCCCTGGCGCAGATGTCGCCGGAAGTCCTGGGGATGGACGCCTATTTCTTCCAGCCCGAGTCCAAGGTGCGCTGGATCGCCTCGGACCGCGGGAACTGGGCCTCGAACAACTTCGACGGCGAGAGCGAGCCCCAGGTCATTCCACTTTACTACTACCTGAAGGGGAGTGCCGGCGGTGAGGTCACCTTCACCGTCTACCAGGGCAACGTCGCCATCGCCACCCTCGAAGGCCCCGGCGAAGCCGGCATCCACAAAGTGGATTGGGGAATGGCGAAGATGGTGGAGCGGACCCCGGAGCAGCAGGAGCAGATGCGGGAGCGGGGAGGTCGTTTCGGCCGCCCAATGACCGAGAACGACATCCGCTACACCTCCACCCCGGCGCCCCTGGGCGAGTACACCATCGTCATGAGCGTGAACGGCATGGAGATGAAGCGGAATGCCTCCATCCTGAAGGACGAATGGTGGATGGAGCGCAGGTAGGAAAGGGCCTGCCGGGAATGGCCTCAATGGTGTTATCGTAGTACGGATGGGCCCCTGGAGGGATTCCTCCGGGGGCCCTTTCAGAGCCGGTAGCTCAGTTGGAAGAGCAACGGACTTTTAATCCGTAGGTCGTGGGTTCGAGCCCCACCCGGCTCACTTTCATAACATCACGTATGATAAGGATTTATGGCCTCTTGGGTATTCGCCTGGGGGGCCA
>JASFRP010000539.1:0-3553 GCA_050114895.1 Gemmatimonadota bacterium | reverse complement strand
TCCGGTCATGCTTGCGACGGGTGGTGAGGGGCCATGACCAGCTCGGAGATCAGGACCGGAAAGCAATACGGTCTGGCAGGCCGACGCGCCAGGGGAGGCACCCATTCCCCCACAGCATTGGATCTCTGACATGGCTCTGACCGTTCCCTGGCTTTTCTCGAGCCTTCTTGACCCCCCGGCTCGGTAGCCTCGTACCGGTTCCGTCATCCTTCCAGGTGGGTCACGGAACCGGTCGGACGATTCTTCTGAAAGGAGCTCGTCATGAGGAGCCGGAACACCTTCTCGGGGATCATCTCAGGATCGAATCGGAGTTGGGCCGCCCGAGCCATCAGGGCTCTGATTCTCCTGTCCTGTTTTCCCACGTCTCCGCCCCCGGCCACGCCCCAGACCGATGGAGATCCCATCGTCCTGGGGCACTTCCGTCTCCTGCATTCGGCCGCCCTGGGGGAGGATCGGCTCATCCAGGTCCACCTGCCCCGGGGCTACGAGACGGGGGAGCTGGCCTACCCGGTGCTCTACCTCTTCTACTCGGACTGGGTGGAGGGATACTTCACGCAGGCGGTGAACGACCTCTACCACCTGAGCATGGATCGGATTCCCCCAATGATCCTGGTGGGGGTCCCCAATACCCAGCGGTATCGGGACCTCTATCCCTGGCCTTCCCGGGACGGGCAGGGGGGCCAGGCGGGGCGCTTCCTCTCCTTCGTCAGGGATGAGCTCTTCCCCTTCGTGGACGGTCATTACAGGACCGAGCCCTACCGAATCATGGTGGGCCCACAGGCCGCGGCGGTCTTCGGTGCCTATGCCCTCCTGGAGGCGCCCGAGGCGTTCCAGGCCTTCATCCTGAACGATCCCTGCAGGATCGACAGTGAGGAGCGGTCTCTATGCGGAGAGCTGGCAGCCTTCTCCCGCACGCCTTCGGCTCGGGCGAAGTACTTCGCCGTCAGTCATGACGCCGCCGATGATCGCTGGGACATGGGGAGACTGGCCGGCCTTTTCTCCGGGTTCGAAGAAGGAGCCGTCCAGGGCTTCCGGTGGCGGGTGGCGCTGGACGAGGATTGGCCCTTCTTCCTGGCGCCGGTGGAGATTCGGGAGGCCCTCCTGGACCTGTTCTCGGACTACCCCTTCCAGGGGGCGGAGAGGGCCACGGGCCTGGATGAAATCCACTCCCACTACGAGAAGCTCTCCGGGATGTTCGGGTTCACGCTCCACCCCCCGAATCTCCTCCTTTCCCAGGTCTCGGATCACCTGGTGGAGAGAGGAGAATATCAGAAGGCCCTGAGCGTGCTGAATCGCCTGGTGGAGATCTACCCCTCCTCGCTGAATGGCCCCTGGCGTCTGGCCAACCTCCACCGGGTCATGGGAGACACCACCGCGGCCATCCGTTACTACGAAGAGTGTCTCAGACGAGACCCCAACATGACGCTGGCCCGGGATTGGCTGGACCGACTCAGGGAAGGGAAGTAGCGCTGGCGCCCGGGGGCATTTCTTCGGAAGATTCGAGGTCGATTCCTCGAACCCCAGGGGCTCCATCCATGACCACCCGGTTTCAACACAGGGTCGCACTCATCACTGCCGGAGCTCCGGCATCGGGCGAGCCACCGCCCTGGCGTTCGCCTGGGAGGGTGCGACGGTAGTGATCGCGGCCAGAAGCCCGGAGGCCGGTGCGGAGGTCGTGCGTGAGATCACCGCGTCCGTGAACACGACGGTCCGGTTCATTCCCACCGACGTGACATCAGCCGCCGACTGCCAGGCCCTCGTCTCCTCCATCATGAACGCCTTCGGAAGGCTGGACGTCCTCGTGAACAACGCCTCCTACCTGGGCGTCGTGGGGGGGCGGGGGGTGGCAGCCTATTCCGCCGCCAAGGGAGCCGTCGTGAACCTCACCCGGGCCATGGCCCTGGACCACGCCGGCGATGGGATCAGGGTGAACTGCGTCGCCCCTGGGAGTGTCGAGACCCCCATGCTACGCCAGGAGTGGGAGGAGATGGGAGGCGAGGTCCTCGTTCGGCACCTCTTCGAGGAAAAGCACCCCATGGGCCGAATCAGCCAGCCGGAAGAGATCGCCAGGGTCATCCTCTTCCTCGCCTCACCCGAGGCCTCCTTCATCAACGGGGCGTGCATCCCCGTGGACGCGGGGATCACCGCGGGGTAGGCCACCTCGTCTTCCCCACCTGGGCGCTCGGGGCAGGGCAGACTCCCCTGAACATCCACCGAGACCTGCCTCAGAGCCCCCCCATCTTTCCCAGAGACCGACCTCACTATATGTTTTCGAATATTCTGAACATTTCTTGTGATGGGTGGTGACATGGACGCCAAAGCCCGCACCGATTTCGTGGAGTCCTGGGGTTCCATGGGGGCCCTATGGGGGATCAACCGGTCCATGGCAAGAATCCACGCGCTCCTCCTGGCCACCCGGGAGCCCCTGGGTCTGGAGGAGATCACGGAGGAGCTGGAGATCAGCCGGGGGAACGCATCGGTGTGTCTGAAGGAGCTCCGCCACTGGGGCGTGATTCGCCGGATCCACCTCACCGGGGAACGCCGTGACTACTACATCGCGGAGACCGACATCTGGTCCATGCTCTTCCGCATCGCCTCCGAGCGGAAGAAACGGGAGTTCGATCCGGCGCTCTCAGCCCTTCGGCAGGCCATGGGATCCACGGAAGAAGGGGATGACCTCGTGCGGGAGCGTCTGGGGGAGCTGGAGGAGATCCTCCGGGCCATCGAGCGCCTTCTCCAGCGGTTCCTGGCCAGCGAGGACGCCAGCCGGGCCATGCTCAAGTTCTTTTCCACACAGGTCCCGTACCCGGAGAAGTGAGGGGTTCCCGGGGGTGGATCGGCTCGTCGCTCATCCGCCCGGCCTCGGCTCGCCTCGGTCACGCAACCCTCTCCCCCGTCTCCGGGTGGAAGAACAAGAGCCTGTCCGGATCGAGGCCCAGGTGAAGAGACTCTCCCTCCACGACAGGGCTCGCCCCCGCCACCCGAGCACTGAGACGCCGCTTTCCGCCCCCTGAATCACTCAGTCCCAGCTCCTGCATGAGGCCGCGGAGCTTTTCCGAGGCCGAGGCCATCCGGGGCGCGGAGCCTGCATCCACTTCGAGGTACAAGTAGACGTCAGCACCCATCCATTCCACCAACTCCACCTCGGCCCTGAATGTGGGTCCGAGGTCCGTCCCCGCCTCTTCGGACCCCACCTTCACCACCCCGAGGTCCTCCGGGCGGATTCCTGCGATCAGCTCTCCCGGGTCGAGATCGGGGCGATTCCTAAGTCCCTGGGGCAGGGGCAACTCTACCATGGGGAGTCGGAGGACCTCCCCCTCTACCACCGCGGGCAGGAAGTTGGTGGGCGGTGATCCAATGAACCCGGCAACGAACAGATTCTCGGGCTCGGCATAGAGCTTCCTGGGGGTCCCCACCTGCTGGAGGGACCCTCCGCGGAGAACGGCGATGTGGTCCCCCAGCGTCATGGCCTCTGCCTGGTCGTGGGTCACGTAGACCATGGTGGTCCCGAGGCGTCGCTGGAGCCGGACGATTTCCGTTCGCATCTGAGCTC
>JASFRP010000538.1:0-3554 GCA_050114895.1 Gemmatimonadota bacterium | reverse complement strand
ACGTTCGTCTCCGCGGGGCACCTGATGCTAGGACGCTATGATGCTGCACTGTCTTCCATCGGCAGCCTCCCCCCGGGCCTCCGGACAGCCATCGGTACGGTTCCTCTGGAATTCCATGCCCTTCTCGGTCTGGGGCGGTTGGAAGAGGCCGAGGCCGTCCTGGATCGAGTGGAGGAACTGGATCCCGGGCCAAACCCCGTCTTTCTCCGGCCAGGACAGGTGTACCGGAGCGCGGCGGCGTTGCAGGCCCGGTTCGGCTACGATGCCGAGGCCCAGCAGACGGCGGAGCGGGCCGTGGCCTGGTATGCGGATCATCCCGAGGCAGGATCCTCCCACGACCGAGCTCGTGTCCTCTTGCTGGCCGGCCGCCCGGCGGAGGCTCTGGAGCTCATCGAGACCTTCCCGCAGCGGGAAGGCCCCAATTCCTTTACCTACCTTTCGATGGCGGGGATGGCTTTGGCCATGGCTGGTGACCGGGAAGGCGCGGACGCCCATGCCAGCCGTTTCGAAGAGAGGGAGTTTTCTTGGGGGGGCGGCCTGTCCAACTACTGGAGGGCTGCCCTCCTGGCCCACCTGGACCGGAAGGAGGACGCAGTCCGGGCCCTGAGGCAGGCGCTACTGGAAGGGCGGGAGTACTACAATCTGACCGACGTGGAGTTCCTGTGGGCGGATCCCAACTTCAGGCCACTATGGGACTATGAGCCCTTTGAGGAAGCCATCGCGCCGCGGGGATAAAGGCACCCGGGAGAGAGGGGTTTGGCCTGGGTCTTGGGATAGGGGGTGGAGATCGATCGAGTAACGCCCGGTTCCCGCACGGGCCCTCAGCGCTTGCTTTCGCTATGAGCTTTCGTGGCAGTACCCTGAACACCACGGGCCCGGCCCTCCGGGACCTCGCCGGGCGGTAGGAACAGGATAGAGGCGATCAACTGGGCGCCCGGCTCCGGCCGGGAACCGAATGGTTCGTTACTGGACTGGCAATCTTCGTGCTTCCTGGAGGTACTTGAGGTCAAGCACTTCCTTGCCGTTTTCTTAACCCCGTTCACATCTTGATGGGGCTGAGTAGAACAGACGGGGACCCGAACCGCCGGAGCCTTCTTGATGGCCTCCTCGCAAAGCACTGCTGATCGGCTCAACGCGGCCCTAGCCGACCGCTACCGCATCGAAAGGGAAATCGGTAGTGGCGGGATGGCCACGGTCTACCTGGCCGAGGACTTGAAGCACCGCCGCAAGGTGGCTCTGAAAGTGCTCCAGCCGGAGCTATCCGCTGTTGTGGGGTCTGACAGATTCCTGGCGGAAATCGAGACCACCGCGGGCCTTCAGCACCCCAACATCCTGCCTCTCTTCGACTCGGGAGAGGCCGACGGACTCCTTTTCTACGTCATGCCGTTCGTGGAGGGAGAGTCCCTGAGGGAGAAGCTGGATCGGGAGAAGCAACTCCCGGTGGAAGAAGCCGTGCGCATCGCCTCCGACGTAGCTGAGGCTCTCCAGGCGGCCCATGACCAGGGCATTATCCATCGGGACATCAAACCGGCCAACATTCTCCTGTCCGGGGGAAAGCCCCTGATTGCGGATTTCGGGATCTCACTGGCCGTGACTGCCGCCGGGGGCGGGAGGCTGACGGAGACGGGACTCTCCCTTGGTACGCCTCATTACATGAGCCCCGAGCAGGCCGGCGCGGACCGAGACCCGAGCATGGCCTCCGACGTGTACTCCCTGGGATGTGTGTTGTTCGAGATGCTCGTGGGGGAGCCGCCGTTCACGGGTGCCACGACTCACGCCGTGTTCGCGAAGGTGCTGACGGAAGAGCCGGCGAGCCTGAGCCAGTTGCGCCGATCCATTCCCGGGAACGTCGACGCCGCAATCCGCCGGGCCCTGGAGAAGCTGCCCGCCGATCGGTTCGAGAGCGCCGCCGCATTCGTGCGGGCCCTGAAGGAGCCGGAGTTTCGGCATGGCGAGGCAGGGTCGGGGATCGCCCCGGGAATCTGGAAGCCGATTGCGCTGAGTTCCACGGCCTTGGCCGCAGCCCTACTTCTTTTCTTGGGATGGGTACTTTCTCAACCCCAGCCCGTCCCACCGGTCAGCCGCCTCTCGGTCACGCTCTCACCGACGATGCGGGTCGCTCAGGCCTGGCTCACACCGGACGGGGCATCCTTTCTGATGCGCCCCTTTGATCCAGATGTATCCATCTACGACGATCCCCTCCGTATGCGACCGAGGGATGGTTTGGAGAGCACGCCTCTGAGGGGTACGGAGGGCGGATTATCTCCTGTCTTTTCGCCCGATGGGGCGAGTATAGCCTTTCTCGCCGTGATGAGGGACTCCTTGGCCCTCCGGGTTCTGCCCGTCAACGGAGTCGGGCCAAGGACTCTTCTGAAGGAAGCCGGGGCGGGTTGGGTTCCTGTGGGAATGGCTTGGTCTCCGGATGGCTATCTCTATTTGGGCTCCTGGCGGGAGGGCCTTCGACGGGTATCTGAGGAGGGGGGGGCAATAGAAGAAGTGACGAGTATTGATCCCTCATCCGGTGAGACCGGCCAGGTCTATCCGCAGATGCTCCCTGATGGAAAGACCATTCTCTTCACTGTGACCGGCGCACCCACCGAGGATCTGTCACTCTACCGGATCGTTGCGCTTGATCTCGGTTCCGGGGAGCGATCTCCCGTGGTGACCGGCGTCTTCGCCCGCTACACGCCAAGTGGTTTTCTGATCTATGCTACCGCCGAACAGACCATCATGGCAGTGCCGTTCGATCCGGAAACCCTGGCCCTCCGGGGTGACCCGGTGATGGTGGCTGATCAGGTATCCCTTGAGGGAGTTGGGGACGAGCAGAGATTCGGCGTGAGTGAGCCCTTCTCGTTCTCCGAGGACGGAGCTCTGCTTTTTTCACCTCTCGAACAGGTAAACCCTGTTCTTCCCAGTTGGGTCACCCGCACCGGTGAAGTCACTCCCGTCGATTCCCTATGGCGGCAAACAATCTCCGATCCCCGCATCTCTCCGTCGGGAGACAAAGTGGTCATGACCGTCTTCGATTCGGTCTCGGAGGGTAGGCACGTCTGGGTCAAGGACCTGGAGGGTGGAACCCACTTGAAGCTCACCCTGGAGGGTGATGCTCGGCAGCCGACCTGGACACCCGATGGGACGGCCATCACCTACTCGTCGAACCGTGATGGGAACTTCGACCTATGGACCGAGCCGGCGGACAACAGTGGGCCGGCGGTCCGAATCGTGGACCTGGAGGAGTCTGTCTTCCAACCGGAATGGTCACCCGACGGGGAGTGGTTGGTGTTCCGGACCAACATGAATGCTCCGGATTCCGGCAGCATCTTGGCGATTCGTCCTGAGAGTAATGAACCGCCAATTGAGGTGAGGGCGACGCACGCAATGGAATGGGGGCCTCGCCTCTCGCCGGACGGGAGATGGCTCGCGTTCTCCTGCACCGAGTCGGGACGTTACCAGGTCTACGTGGTCCCCTTCCCGGACGCTGGCCAGACCATCTGGCAGGTGTCCACCGACGGAGGCCAAGCGCCGGTCTGGGCGAGGGCAGGCGACGCGCTGTA
>JASFRP010000537.1:0-3555 GCA_050114895.1 Gemmatimonadota bacterium | reverse complement strand
GGACTGGCGGGGTGAACCCCTCATCCTCCCATCCAACTTGGGATTGGTCCTGGAGAGCGGGCTGGTTCCCCAGCCGGGTGGAGAGGTGTCGGGAGCTGACCGGCGCACGGTTCTGGACTCCATTCGTCCCGTCGTTCCCGAGAAACGGGCCCTCATCGTCGACCACTACAACGAGCTCTCCCTCACCTTCGAGAGTGGGTGGGGGATGGATCTCAGGGCTTTCGACGGAGGTGTGGCGTACCGGTTTCGAACGGACCGACCCGGAGAGGTGGTAGTCGTGGAGGAGCGTTTCCAGCCGCGATTCCCCGGCGATCCCATGGTCTGGATTCCCACGGAGGACAGCTTCCTCACCCACCAGGAGCGCCTGTACCAGGAGCTGACCAGCTCGGGGATCCCCGCCGACACCATGGGCGGCACACCTCTTCTGGTGGCGCCTCCGGGTTTGCCGAAGGTCCTGATCACGGAGGCCGACCTGCGCTCCTACCCCGGGCTTTACCTCAAGGGTACCGGCGCTGATGCCCTGGAGGGCGTCTTTCCGGCGTATCCGGCGGTGGAGGAGCAGGTGAGGGACCGCACGGTGCGGGTCGTAGAGCGGGAGCCCTTCCTGGCCCGGAGCGAGGGGCCCAGGACCTTCCCGTGGAGGGTGTTTATCGTGGCGGAGGAGGACCGGGACCTCGTCGAGAGCACCCTGGTCTATCAGCTGGCCCCTCCCCTGGAGATCCCCGACCCGTCCTGGATCCGACCGGGAAAAGTGGCCTGGGACTGGTGGAATGCCAGCTCCCTCATCGGCGTTGATTTCGAGAGTGGCCTGAATACCGAGACCTACCTTCATTTCATCGACTTCGCCGCCGACCACGGCATCGAATACATCATTCTGGACGAGGGTTGGTCCGATCCGGCGAATCTCCGGGAGCTGAACCCCGACATGGATCTCTCGGCCATTCTCCGTCGAGGCCGGGAACGAGGAGTGGGGATCATTCTCTGGGTGGTCTGGAAGACGCTGGAGGATCAGTTCGACGAGGCGCTGGACCAGTTCGCCGAATGGGGCGTGCCCGGGATCAAGGTGGACTTCATGCAGCGGGACGATCAACCCATGGTGGAGTATTACTGGCGTGTCGCTGCCGCCGCGGCCCAGAGGCACCTCCTGGTGGATTTTCACGGGGCCTACAAACCCACGGGTCTGAGAAGAGCGTACCCCAACGTCATCACAAGGGAGGGGGTGCTGGGCCTGGAACACAGCAAGTGGGACCCGCAGCCCACTCCCAGGCACAACGTGACGCTTCCCTACATCCGGATGGTGGCGGGGCCCATGGACTATACGCCGGGGGCCATGCGGAACGCCCAGGACCAGCGATTCAACGCCATCTTCGATCGACCCATGAGCCTGGGGACCCGGGTCCACCAGATGGCCATGTACGTGGTCTTCGAGAGTCCACTCCAGATGCTGGCCGATTCTCCTTCGAACTACGCCCGGGAACCGGAATGCCTGGCGTACCTCTCGGAGGTGCCCACCACCTGGGACGAGACCCGGGTCCTGTCTGGATCGGTGGGGGAGTGGATCGCACTGGCCCGGCGCAAGGGTGAGGAGTGGTACATCGGAGCCATGACGGACTGGACCGCCAGGGACCTCGAGCTGGATCTCTCCTTCCTCACGCCAGGAAGCTGGTCCGGCGAGGTCTACAGCGACGGGGCGAATGTCGAGAGAAACGCGCAGGACTATCGCCGGACCGACATGACGGTGAACCCGGAGGTCCCCCTCACCGTACACCTGGGTCCGGGGGGTGGATGGGTAGCCAGGCTTCGCCCCGGGGGTTGAGGTGGAATAGGGAAAGGGACCCCCTTCGGCCAAACGGGGGTCCCTTCGCTGTCCCACCCGGTGCGTCATTCCGGTGGGGTCAGGCCACCTCCTCCGGAAGGTCCGCGGGGTCCACCTCTCCGGTGTTTTCCGCGCAGGCTTTCATCCGGGCCAACCGGCCCGGGTCGAAGCCGATGATCAGGTCCTTCCCGTGAGCGGTGACGGGCACACCGATGCCGCCGGAGAGGGCCCGCCACTCCCTCAGCGCTTGAACGTCCTTCGTGATGTCCAGCTCGGTGAACTCGCAGCCCTGCTCCTCGAGCCAGGCCTTTACCTTCAGGCAGTAAGAGCAAGTCGGCGTCGTGAACACGCGGATCTCCGCCATCGTATACCTCCATTCCCCTCTGGGTTGGTCGAGATATCTTTCTCCAACCATTCAAGATGAAAGAGCCGTCAAGGGGGTGGGTGAGGCGGCCTTCGCGGCCGGGACTTCGACGCGCTAGAATGGAGGAAGTCCCCCGGGAGCCGGGGACTCCCGCTCCGTCCGAAAGAGGAAGAAACCATGCTCTCTCCTTCTGATCTCCTGGAACGCCTCGATGCCTTTCCCAGAGTCCCCCTGGCGCACCTCCCGACTCCCCTGGAGGGGCTTCCCAGGCTGTCGGCCCGCCTCGGCTCCGTGGCCGTGTCCCTGAAGCGGGATGACCAGACCGGGCTGGCCTTCGGAGGTAACAAGGCCCGAAAGCTGGAGTTCATCATGGGGGATGTGCGTGCGAGAGGGGTGGATTCCGTCGTGACGTGGGCCGGGATCCAGTCGAACTGGTGCCGTCAGGTGGCGGCGGCCACGGCCCGCATGGGCCTCCGCTCCGTCCTGGTCCTGCTGAAGAAGCCCGGAATGCCGGTGGGAGAAGACGGAAACCTCCTCCTGGACCGGATTCTCGACGCCGACGTCCGAGTGGTGGAGGCCGCGGAAAGCAGGAGCTTCCTGGAGCTGGAGAACGTCCGGGAATATGTGGACCCCGTGGTGGAGGAGGAGAGATCAACGGGGAGGACCGCCTACCTGGCCCCTGTGGGCGGCTCCCTCTTGGAGGGGGACATGACCAGGCCCCTGGGCGCTCTGGGATACGTCAGGGGGTTTCTGGAGCTCTTCCAGCAGGCTCAGGAGCGGGGAGCTACCCTCGACTCGGTGGTGCTGGCCACGGGATCGGCGGGCACCCAGGCTGGACTCCTGGCAGGTGCCAGGCTCCTCTCTCCCAAGACGCGAATCATCGGGATCAGTGTGGCGGCCCCGGCGGCGGACGTGGCCAGGTACGTGACCACCATCGCCAACGCCACCCTCTCGGAGCTGGGAGAAGGAGCCGCCGTGACGGATGGCGACGTCGTGGTCCTGGACCAATACATCGGGGAAGGGTACGGCGTAATGAACCAGGGGGTCACGGACGCCCTGGGGCTCATGGCCCGGGAGGAGGGCGTCTTGCTGGATCCCGTCTATACGGGAAAGGCCATGGCGGGGCTCATGGATCTGGTGGGGAAAGGGTACTTCCGGGATGGAGAGGAGGTGGTCTTTCTCCACACGGGCGGAACCCCGGCGCTATTCCCCTACAGGGATCAGATTCTGGAAACGCTCCCGGCGTAAGGCGGAGGGGATCCGGAAGAGGAGCCAGGACCTTCCGGCTCCACCAGGCACTCTGGCAGCTTGAGAGGTGACTTTATATGATGCTATATAAAAATATACAATATAATGTCTTAAGACGTTTAACCTA
>JASFRP010000536.1:0-3562 GCA_050114895.1 Gemmatimonadota bacterium | reverse complement strand
AGGCGCAGGAGGGAGTTGCCGAAACCTGGATGCTCCTCCTCGCGGTTCACACCCGAGAGACCTTCCGCGCTCCGCTGATCCATCTGTGAGGTCAGTCCCGCGCCCACCGCCAGCCCGACGATGCTCCCGGCCAGGGGGATCCCCACGGCCACCTTCTCGCCGTCCGGTTGGATGATGAGGTCCAATCCCGCCCCTACCAGCCCACCGATGACCCCTGCGATACTGACCAGACGGGCCCGATTTCGGCTCACGTTCCACCCCGGAGCAGCCATCGCCGAGATCAAGAGGCCGGCGTTCCCACCGATGAGAGTGGAGGTGAGGAGGGGGTCTCCCTCCAGATCGGCCAGGATCCCGCCGGCCAGCCCGAACCATGTCCCCCAGAGGGCGCCGAAGTTCGCCGCGGTGGCCACTCCGCTGCGGATGGGCTTCCGGGACAGCACCGATCCGGTGAGCGTTCCCGCCAGCCCGCCCACGACGAAGGATTTGAAGACGTCCGAGCCATCCCGGTCTCCTCCCCCCTCGCAGCCCCAGTCATAACAGATCTCGTCCCTCTCCCCCCAATCCAGTACTTCCATGATGCCGAAACCCATCCAGGTCCCCCAGAGGCTTCCGAAGGTGATGGCTCTCACCTGCCCCTCGCTGAGGGAGCGGGACCGGGCCAGAGCCCGCCCCCCGAGGAACCCCAGTGGGGCACCCAACAGGAGTCCGGCACCGTACGGTTCCGGCCCGTCGGCCCCCAATGCCCCCGGGATGGCGGTTCCCAGCCAGGCTCCGTAGGTCGTGGCCCAGACCATGAGCTCCACCTGGGAGCTGCGGGCACGCCCTTCCTCGGGAAGGGTGCGGAGGGCGGCCATGGCCTGGCTCCCGGCCCAGGTGTCCCCGAACCGCTCGCTGATGTAGTGGAACAGGGCCTCGGCCACCGCGGTTCGACCCTCTTCCTGGAAGTCCTCTGCGACCCTGAGGAGGATGGCGGCGCTATCGGCTCGAGTGGTCTGCGCCTCTCCCTGGATGGGTAGAGCCAGAAGGGGGGCAGCGAGCAGCAGGGCGACACGAGCGGTGCGGGGGAGAGGGACAGCGGACCGGCGCATGGCAGACCCTCCGGAGGAGGATGAAGATGACCCCTGGTTGATAAACCATATACGGCACGACAGATCCCGAGATACCAACGGTCGGGCCCTCTGCTGCTTGCGGTCTCCCGCTTCCGGGCGGATGTTCGTGCCCGACCAGGAATACCAGATGCGAGGACCCATCCATGCTTCAACTCTTCACAGACCCGGCGTTCTGGGCGGCACTCTTCTCCGTGACCCTCATCCAGATGGCTCTGGGAGCCGACAACCTCATCATCATCACGATCCTGGCGAACAAGCTGCCACCGCACCGGCAGGGTCTGGCGGTTCAGCTGGGGCTCGTGCTGGCCATGGTATTCCGGATCATTCTCCTGGGCCTGGTGAGCTGGCTCCTGACCTTCGCCACGAATGTCTTTCTCTCCGTGGACCGGACTGTCCTGGGTCTCCACGTTGAGGCCGGTTTCACAGTGAAAGCGGTGGTTCTCGGGGTGGGCGGGCTGATCCTGATCTGGAAGGGAGTGAAGGAGTTGAGAGTGAAGGCCAAGGGTCTGGGAGAGGAGGTGGAGGCCACGGAGAGCTTCACCGAAGTGGTCGCCGTCATCACGGGCATGAACCTCCTCTTCAGCATCGACTCCATCCTCACCGTGGTGGGGATGACGGACGTGTTCACAGTCATGGTTGGATCCGTCGTCATCTCCGTGGCGTTGATGCTGGCCTTCGCCAACCCCCTGGCCAGATTCATGAGTGAGAATCCCGACTTCGAGATTCTCGGTCTCTTCGTGCTCCTCCTCATCGGCTTCGTCCTCTTCCTGGAAGGGGGCCACGTGGCGGAGGTCGCGGTGAACTCCAGCGAGTTCCCCTACATCCCCCAGTGGATCGTCATCTTCACCCTCCTTCTCATGTTCAGCGTGGACCTCTACCAGAACTGGTGGGAGCGGAGGTTCAGGAAGCGGGTGCAGGCCCCCGTGGAGCTGGGGCGGAGGAAGAAGTAGGGCGCCGGCAGCCCGCCGCTGCATCAGAACAACCGGTTGAAACGGGTCCAGAGCTCGTCACCCAGGCGCCAGTACCTCTCCACCGTGGAATTGGCCAGGTCGTGGACGTACTCCGTCAGGAAAGCCTCGGCCAGGGCCGGATCCTGCTCATAGAGAGCCTGGGCCTGGGCTTCGATCTCCGCCTGCCGGGCGAAGGCTCCTTCTTCGATGGGACGCCAGGCCTCCTCCAGGACCCCCTTCATGTCCTGGTAGCGAAAGTAGGAGAGCTTCGAGGCCCGCCGGAACGCCCACCAGGCGCAGTCCTCCCGGTATGCCCGACGGCCGTCCACCATGTACGACTCGGGCATCTGGGTGATCCCGATATAGAAGGGGAGATGCGGCGTGGTGGCGGGATTGTCGTACCCCAGCCAGACGAGGCCCCCGATGGGATCCGGGAGCCAATCCCGCGACTGGGTGATCTGCACGTAGGTGGCGGTGGGGGAGGCGATGGTCCGCTCCCGGTGGATACCGAAGAGCTCACGGAGATCCGCGTTCATGAAGGGATTCGCCACGGGGCTCTTCACGGCCCTTCCCTCCGAATCCACCACCGTCAGGCTTTGGGTCATGTCGTAGGGCGTGTCCTCGTAGCTGTCCCGGAAGATCTCCAGGAGGTCCGCCACCGAGACCTTCTCGTCGGGCTTCACCGAGAGGGGGTAGTTCTCCGAGTCCGGGTGAAGCCCCAGTGAGGGAGCCAGGAGGCTCAGGGCTCGCCACTCCCGGCGCCGGGAGTACAGACTGGTCCGATCGGCATAGGCGTAGGCGAAGCGGAAGGGCTCACCGGAGTCCGGGGTCCACCAACCCATCTCCTCCGCCAGGGTGAACACGTTCTCCGACGCCATGAAGTGATCCGGGTCATCCAGCTCCAGCTCCAGGATCCGGTGGGCGTTGGCGCTGACGGCGATATGATCGTCCGGAAGCCTCACCGCGGCCCACACGGCTCCGACCTTCCCCGCTCCGGGGCCCAGGATCTCGAAGAACCAGACTTCTTCCGGGTCGGCGAAAGTGAAGCATTCTCCCCAGTCGTTGTACCCGTACTCCCGGGTGAGCTGGTCTGCGATCCGGATGGCCTCTCGGGCCGTGGTGGACCGCTCAAGGAGGAGACGGTAGAGCTCCGGGGCGTCGATGATTCCGGCCCGGCTCCTCAGTCCTCGTCTCCCGCCCGTCGTGGTCTCCCCGATGGCCAGCTGGTGCTCGTTCATGATGGGGTACGCGGCGTTCATGAACTTCCACGTCTCGGCCACCTGGGGGATCTCGCCGGCGGGGATCCTGTCCTCGTCGTCGGGACCCAGGGTGAGCTTCGGCTCCAGCCAGAGGGGTGCCATGGATCCCGGGGGATGACTTTCGCGGGGCTCGATGCTGATCCACGTCCGGTCGGTGTTGGAGTCGCAGGAGTGGCTCGTCATGGTGGAGCCGTCCACGGAGGCCAGTCGCCCCACCAGAAGGCTCGTGCAGCACTCGGTACAG
>JASFRP010000535.1:0-3575 GCA_050114895.1 Gemmatimonadota bacterium | reverse complement strand
TTCTTCCCCCGGGTGGCCGCCCTCACCGGCGTAGAGGCTGTGGGGGCGACCTCCTGGCTGCCCGTCAACGGGGGTTACAACAACTGGGGCGTCACCCGCCCGGACGTTCCGGACGACTCTGAATACCGGGGAATGCAGGCCGACGTCAGAGTCGTGGCGGGGGACTTCTTCACGGCCCTGGGCGTGGACCTGGTATCGGGCCGTTTCCTGGATGCTTCGGACGACCCGGACCATGGGAATGTGGTTGTGGTGAACGAGCTGTTTCGGGACCGACTCTTTGTGGGCGACGAGGTGATCGGGAAGGTGATCCGGGTGGGCGGTGGTGAGCGGGTCATCGTGGGCGTGGTGGAGAACGTTCCCTCCGACGCCTTCGGGGAAGTGGCCCCGAAGATCTACATCCCCCACGCACAGTATGCGGATGATCGGAATTGGCCCCTGACCCAGACCGTCTCCTACCAGGGCAACCTGGGAACCCTCATCCCTCGGCTCCGCCAGGAGCTGAGGGCCGTGGATCCCAACCTGGTCCTCTTCCGGGTCCGCCCCCTGGAGGACGTCCTGGGAGCAGCCCTCGTCCAGCAGCGATTCTCCCTCCTCCTCATGGAGGCGTTCGCAGGATTGGCCCTCCTCCTCGCCGTCGTGGGGATCTACGGCGTGCTCTCCTACCTCGTGACCCAGCGCAAGCACGAGATCGGCGTCCGCATCGCCCTGGGCGCGGGAACGGGCGTGGTCCGGCGCATGGTGATGAAGCAGGGCCTCGTCCTGAGCGGAATCGGAGTGACGCTGGGGCTGGGGTCCGCCTTCTACCTGAGCCGGTGGCTGCAGGCCCTCGTATTCGAGATCGAAGTGGCCGATCCCTGGCTGTTCGGGGTTGTGGCCCTTTGCCTGAGCGGAGTGGCGGGGGTGGCATCCTATCTCCCCGCCCGGCAGGCCACTCGAGTGGACCCCGCCTCAGCCTTCCGGGAGGAATGAGCAGCCGGTAAGATCAGGCAGGGAGAGACGGCCGCCCGTTGCCGCCCGGGGCAAATCCGCGGGCTGCAGCGTTCCCCCGCAGGCGTGTAGTGGAGGGTCGGATCGGCATGAACGCGCCATGGGATAAGTTGCTCAGGCACTCGATCTTTCTATTCGCGGTCCTCGCATTCGCTCACCTCGGATGCGAAGGCCATGGAAGCGAGCAGGCCTCCGTTCCGGAATGGACGCTGGTCCGGGAGCTAACCGTCGGGAGCCTGGACGGCCGTGAGGACGCGCTCACGCGCATCGGATCCCTGGCCCTGGGGACGCAGGAGGAAGTGTTCGTCTCCCAGCCGGATGAGTTCGTAGTCCGCGTATTCGACCCGGAGGGACACGCTCGGGGGAAGTTTGCCGGCCAGGGGGATGGGCCGGGGGAGTTCCGTGGCATGGGGCCCATCCGTCGGCTTGCCGACACGCTCTATGTGTTCGACTTCCGGAATGGGCGGACGTCTCTTTTCTCCGAAGACGGGAGGTTCCTGTACTCGTTTCAGTACGCTCCGCCCGAGCTGGGGGAAGGCCTCTGGCCGGTCCCGACCTGGCTCCTCGAGGACGGGACGGTGCTGGTGGACCCGGGCTATGTGATGGCCGCCGTCGCAGACGGGACGGTGTCGGAGATACCGGTGGTCCGAACCACGCGGGAGGGTGAGGTGCTGGATACCGTAGCCACCTACCCACTCCGGTCTCGACCGTTCGCGGGGCGGGAGGGGTCCACCAGCTTCGGTTCGGACAATCCATTCCCTTACAACCCCAAAATCGCCTATTCACCTTCGCAGAGGGAATTGATCATCGTAGATGCACCGGTATCCCGATCCGGGGAACGAACCACGTTTTCGGTTCTTCGCCTCAGCCTGGACGGGGACACCGTGGGTATTCACCGGATCCCCTTCGAACCGGTGGAGCTTCCGGGGCCGGTCAAGGACAGTGTGATCGACGCGGAGGTCGAGGGCTATACCAGGGGTCCGAGCCCACTGATCCGGTCCCGGCGGACGGCCCGAACCGACATCGAGAAGGCATGGGATCTGCCAGATTTCTACCCACCCGTGAGCTCGGTCCAAATCGGGAGTGACGGACGAATCTGGATTCGGCGCGAGGATCTGCCCGGACCTCTCTTGTGGTGGGACCTCCTGGCACCCCAGGGGACGGTGGTGGCACGCTTCCGTCTGCCTTCCGGACTGGACCTCCGGGATTCAAGGGGAGCCGTGGTCTGGGGAACCGAACGGGATCAGTTGGGCGTGGATTACCTGGTGAGGTTCAGGATTACGGAACACGCCGAATCGCCGGGAGGGTGAATTCCGACTTCGAGTTATCCAACTCCCCTACCACTCGAACCGCAGAAACGCCTCGTAGAGGGGGGTGGTTCTGAACCGGATCTCCTCGGGTCGCCAGTGCCAGTCGCCCTCCGGGCGGAGGTCCTGTTCCTCCAGGAGCCCGAACTCCCTCAGGGGCCGAAGGACCCACCAGTGCAGGTCCGACTCTTCCTCCCACCACTGAGGGCCACCTCCCGGAGGAGGTATGCTGGGGCGGCGCGGGAGGATCCGGAGGGCCAGGTCCCGGAGTGAGATCGACGCCCGGGCCCGGGCGCCGATCTGCCAGAGGAGAAGCGGGACAGCGCGCTGCAGGGAGGGATCTCCGGTTCCCCTGGAGCGGTAGGCGATGTTGAACTTTCCGAAATAGGTCCGGAAGAGATGGGCGAAGAGGCGCCCCACCTGGTCCGGCTTTGCCAGCTGCTTCCCCTTCCGCGTGAGGGTGAACCGCTCCTTCCGGAGCTTCAGTAGCCCTCCCACCTCCAGGTTCACGCGCAGGACGTGGAGGCTTCCGACGTCCTGCTCGTTGATGACCTTGTTCATCCGGAACAGATCGTCAAGGTATTTCTTTTCGAACCGCATCCGCTCTATCATCTCCGCCACGAAGACCCGCTTGAGGTTCCCGGCGGCGGTGGCCGGCGTGCCGTCGGTCTCCAGGAGCGCGGTGAGGAAAGTCCGGGCGTTCGCCAGGAACGCAGACCCTTCCAGCTCTTCGACGGTCAACGATTCGGAGAGGCGCAGCGGACTCTCCTCCCCGAAGCCACCCTGCATGAGGGCCACGGCCTGGTTGGGGCTGATCCCGGCCAGCTCCTCCTGGGGGGTGGCGTTGATCTCGTCCATGCGGCGGTTCAGGGCCGCCTGGATCTCGTCGTCGGAGGAGAAGTCCCCGTCCCGGATCTTCTCCATTACCTCCTCGAACCCCGGGGGGAGGGGGCCCGACTCGGGCTCTTCCAGGGGCGGGTTCAGGTAGCGCAGGGTGAGGCCGTCTCCGGCCCAGGAGAAGATCCCGCCTTCAGGGGCCCGGAGCCGGGATCCGTGCTTCTCGGCCAGCGCCGCCACGCCCTGGAGGAGCCGGACGAGGCGTTCCGCCAGATCCCGCTGCAGTCCGCCCCCGGGGGTCAGGACCGGGGAGATGTAAGGGTACGCATCGACGGCCTGCACCTTCCACTGGGCCCGTGAGATCTCCTTCACCATGGCCCGGGGAAGCTCCTGCCGGTGGATGTACCCCAGGTGAACCACCCACCCCCGAAGGTCCCGGAAGGG
>JASFRP010000534.1:0-3576 GCA_050114895.1 Gemmatimonadota bacterium | reverse complement strand
GATCTGCGTCTCCACGGCTGTAGCCTCCACAGCCCTCGGCCCCTACTTCGATGCCCTTTCGGCGGTCTCCCTCACCCGGAACTCTACCATTCGGCGGATCAGGTCCGCGGGCATGGGCCGGTCCAGGGGGAACTGGACCGCACCCCGGGAGCTCTTGTAGGGCTTCAGCTCTGCCTTGAACGCCTCGATGCCGCTGGAGGTCGGATAGAATCCAATGTGCCTCCTGTAGCCTCCGAAGTGCACCAGGTACCCGTTCAGGACGAAGGTGGGCACCCCGTAGCTGATCGTCTCCGTGGCTTCGGGAGCGGACGCCCTCACCAGGTCGCGCACCTCCTCCAGCGCTTTCCGGGTTTCCGGGGGAAAGCCGGCGATGTACTCGTCCACCGCCTCGCGGTCAGGATTCATGGTCTTCTTTCTCGCTGCCACGTTACGCGTCCACTCCCAGGGAGCCGTAGTACTCGACGATCCGGTCGTGGGCGCCTTTCAGCGTATAGACGTCGGGCTCCTGGGACTCCACCACGCCGGCGATGACCTCCGCCACTTCCTCTGCGCTCTGGGAGTACGGTAGCTGCCGTGAGTCCGGCCCTCCGTGGAGGGCGTTCAGCCCGAAGTCGGTCCGAACCACCCCCGGCGAGACAAGGGAAAACTTGATCCCCGGGTGGGTCTGCGCCAACTCGTCCCGGAACGTGGCCGTGAGGGCGTTGAGGAAGTGCTTCGCGCCACAGTAGGCGGAACGAATCGTCGTGAAGGGGACCCGGCCCAGGAGGGAGGAGATGTTGATGACGTGCCCGGTGCCCCGCTCCTTGAAATGCGGCAGGACCTCCTGCATCCCGTACAGGGCGGTGTGGACATTCAACCGCATCACCCCGTCCACGTCCTCGTCCGTGAGCTCCGAGGGCAGACGGGAAATCCCCCGCCCCACGTTGTTGATCCACACGTCGATCCGGCCGAGCTCCTCCAACGCCACCTCCACCACCCGCCGCACCTCGTCTCGGCGAGAGACGTCGGCAACCAGGGGAAGCGCTCTGCCGTCGCAGCGGGCCGCCACCTCTTCCAGCGCGTCGCGCCGCCGGGCCACCAGGACAAGGAACACGCCCCGCTTCGCCAGCACCATCGCGGTGGCGGCGCCGATCCCCGAGCTCGCTCCGGTGATCACCACCACTTTCCGATCCATCCCGTCGTCTCCTTTCTGACGTTGCTTGACTCGTTCACCCTCCGTCCCCCAGATGGCCCTGAGGGCTCACCCCCCTCCCACCAGACGATAGATCTTCCCGTCGAAGGAGCAGAGGAGGACCTCCCCGGCGGCATCGATGCCGAAGGAGGCGATGGAGAGATTCGTCCGGAGGATCTCCCCTGCGTTGGCATCCCCCGGCGTTCCGGCGTTCAGGGCCCAGATCCGGCCGGAGCCGAAATCGGCGTACAGGTACTGGCCTTCCAACCCGGGCACCCCGGAGCCCCTGTAGACGTAGCCTCCGGTCACCGAAATGCCCAGATCGTGACCGTATTCCGCCACCGGCAGGGATAGCCCCGTCCGGTCGCACCCCGATGAAGGCTCGTAGCAGCTGCTGCCCTCCATGATGTTCCAGCCGTAGTTCTCGCCCTTCCGGATGATGTCGATCTCCTCGATCCTGTTCTGTCCCACGTCCCCGGCCCAGAGCTCCCCGGTCTGGGGATCGAAGCTGAATCGCCATGGGTTCCGGAGCCCATAGGCGAAGATCTCCTCCCGGTATCCCTGGTTGTTCCCCACGAAGGGATTGTCCGGAGGGATCCCGTACCCACGCCCCGATGCGGGGTCGTCCACGTCGATTCGGAGGATGGATCCCAGAAGGGAGCTTCGGTTCTGTCCGTTCCCCTGGGGGTCTCCACCGCCTCCTCCGTCCCCCAGGGCGATGTAAAGGAATCCGTCGGGGCCGAAGGCGATCTGGCCCCCATTGTGGTTCGAATAGGGTTGGGGAACCTCCAGAACCACGGCCTCGCTTCCGGGATCCGCACGGCCGGGATCAGCGGCGTCGACCCGGAGCTCGGCGATGACGGTCCGCCTGGGGTTCGACCCCGTGTAGTCCAGGAAGAACCGCCCGTTGGCAGGGAAATCCGGGTGGAAGGCCAGACCCAGGAGCCCCTCCTCATTCCCCCCGTCGGTCACCCGATCCCGGATATCCAGGAAGATCGGCGCTTCGGTGGCACCCGGATCGTCGGGGAAGACCCGGACCACCCCCCTCTGCTCCAACACGAAAAGCCTCCCGGACCCGTCGGGGGCACTGTAGATCCCCACGGGACGCTGGAAGGAGAGAGAGGGAAAGGCCTCCGCCACACGCACCTCACCTTCCTGAAGCTGATCCCCGGGGCCATTGGCGTTACCGGAGCCGTCGCAGGCAGAAAGAACAACCAGGAGACCAGTAAGGACGTGCAGTGGGTGCATATGAGGATCCTGCGCCTGGAGAGTCCAAGAGGGAAAAAGAGCTTCCACGCCCGGGGCCCCGGCCTCAGCCCCAGGTGTGGGATGACACGGCCTACACCGGAGCCACCAGGGAGTGCCTGGATCGAGGGGCGACGTCCCGTGAAATCCCGGACCCCTCCGGAGATCTCCCGAGCCGCCCCACCCTCCCCCGGAACGAAATCCTTGAAAAGCCCGGGGCGTAGCTGAGAGCTTTGATTATGGGAGTGAATGATCGTCTTTCCTGCCAGGAGGGAGAATTGGCTTCAGCGCGAGTGTGGGTCGATCGGCGCGATGGAAAAGGATGGATCGTAGAGAAAAGGCAGGAAGTAGTGGATTGGGGGGATGCCACCACCCAGCCCCTCATGGCCATCGAGAGGCCCTTCCTCAGGTTCTGTCGTCCCCTGGAAGACTACTCGGTGGAGATCCCCCCCCCGGACACACCACTGGACGGGTTCACAACCGACCAGCTATCGGAGCTCTTCGACAGGGCCAAGGCCAGGCGGGTCTTCCGGGCCAGGCACGCTTCGGTCTACGGAGGCCCCACGCCCTGAGGTCATCCAGGGACCCGGCGAGGCCATTCGTCTTGAAGCCCGACCCCTCGGTGCAACACACTTGATTCTACTTCGTTGCTCCGAGCGCTTCAGTTACTCTCCATCCAAGAGAGGACCTGCGCAGACGAGCCCAGGGCATCGTCCCTGGGCCCGCGAGTGCAGGTGAGGGACGCCCTCACCAATTCATCGCCGGCAGGACGGTCACGTTCCCGCTCTCCCCGGGATAGCCGGTCCCGTCCCCCAGGCTCCCCGGTGCACCTTCCCATCTCGTGACAAACGACCTTCCTTGGGAAGCGGTTCCCCCACCACCCCTCCTGTTGCATCTCCGCGACACGTGCTTCGGTGACGCCTAGGTTTCTCAACTCGGAAATAACTTGGGGGCTTCTCCTCCCGATTTTCCCAAACAGGCGTATCTATAAGTTCTGAAAAACTTTACAGGATAGAAAACAATACCCGATTCGCCTTCTGGCGGAGCTTCGCCGAGGTTGAAAAGCGTCCCCTTCCGGGGAACAGATCTTGCCCCCTTTGGCCACCGAGCGCGCCACCTCTGCCCCTCTTTACTCTTCGGTCTGCGTGGGATGGCCATCT
>JASFRP010000533.1:0-3584 GCA_050114895.1 Gemmatimonadota bacterium | reverse complement strand
CACGGCGGATCTAGGCCTCAACCCCTCCAATGACGGGAACCTCATCCGGGTCCCCATCCCGCCTCTGAACGAGGAGCGACGGAAGGAATACGTGAAGCTTCTCCACAAGATGGCCGAGGAGGGAAGGGTCTCCGTGCGGCACGCGAGGCACAAGGCGCGGGATTCCATCCAGGCCCTCATCAAGGAGCATGAGCTGGGGGAGGACGAGGGGCACCGGCAGCTGGAGACGCTGGACCGGCTCACGCATGAGTACACCGAATCCATCGACGACCTTCTGAAGAAGAAGGAAGAAGAGATCATGTCCATCTGAGGCCCCTCCCACTTCATGAATCCCGACCTCCTCCAGCAGGTTCGAGAAGATGGCGAAGTCCCCAGCCATGTTGCCATCATCATGGATGGTAACGGCCGGTGGGCGCGCCAGCGGGGCCTGCCTCGTCACGCGGGACACCGGGAGGGCATGAAGTCGGTGAGAGAGGCGGTAGAGGGCTCCATCCAGGCAGGCATAGGGAATCTCACCCTGTTTGCCTTCTCCACGGAGAACTGGAACAGACCTCCGCGGGAGATCTCGGCCCTCATGGCTCTTCTGGAGCTCTACGCCCGGAAGGAAAAGGAGGAGCTCAGGGCCCAGGGTGTCGAAGTGAAGGTCCTGGGGGAGCTGGAGCGGTTGGGGAACATCACTCGCAGGGCGGTCGACAGCATCATGGACGAGACCGCAGGTGGGAAGGTACTCCGCCTGAACCTCATGATCTCATACTCCGGTCGGAGGGAGATCATCCGAGCGGCGCAGTCCCTGGCCAGGCTGGTAGCCGAAGGTAGCCTCGATCCAGGAGATATCGACGACCATCGCTTTCAGCAGGTCCTCTTCACTCGGGACCTGGCCGATCCGGACCTGCTGATCCGTACTTCCGGTGAGATGCGTATCAGCAACTTCATGCTGTGGCAGCTGGCCTATACCGAAATCCACATCACGCCTGTTCTCTGGCCCGACTTCACCCGGCAGGACCTCTTTGCGGCCGTTCTGGACTTTCAGGGACGCGAGCGCAGGTTCGGTCGGGTGACCAGCCCCTGATGGGAATCGACGTTCCACATGTCCATTAGAGAGCTGGTGAAGCGCCTGGCCGTTGCGGCTCTGGGTATCCCCCTGGCTGTGGGGATCGTGTACCTGGGGGGTTGGCCCCTCGCTCTCCCTGCGGCATTGTTCTCCGGCCTGGGTGCGCGGGAGTTGTGTCGCCTGGGAAAGGCTCAGGGCGTTGAGGCCTTTCCGTGGCTCTGTATCCCGGGGGCTGTCGGCCTCGTCCTGTTGGCCGGTCTCACCCGTTCGTACGGGGCCTTCGCACCTCCAGCCCTGGCCCTGGTCCTGATCGTGTTTGTTCTGAGTGCCGTCGGCGCCATCTGGCGCCGGTGGCCCGGAGACCGGCCTCTCCCGGCCGTGTCCCTGACCACCGCCGGGGTCCTGTACCTGGGGGGGGGCCTCTCCTTTGCCGTCCTCCTCCGGCATCTTCCCGAGACGCCAGATTGGACTGGGTGGAACGGGCCCCTTCAGGGGCCCCTTCTCCTCCTCTTCCCGCTGGCCGTCACCTGGACGGGAGATACGGCGGCCTACTTCTTCGGTCATCTCTTCGGAATCCGACGGCTCATCCCTCACGTGAGCCCCGGTAAGACGGTTACTGGAGCGGTTGCGGGGCTGATCACTTCAGCGATAACGGGAGCCGCCATGGGGTGGCTGGCTCTCGGCCTTCATCCTGAGCCCCTGGCTTCGGCTCTGGAAGGGGGTGGACTGGGATTCCTGCTTGGGCTCGTGTCCCAGGTGGGTGATCTTGTGGAATCGGTGTTCAAACGTGAGGCGGGGGTGAAGGACTCCGGTGTGATCTTCCCCGGCCATGGGGGAATCCTGGATCGTTTCGATGCCCTCCTCATCTCCCTTCCCGCGGCCTATGTCCTCATTCGGCTCCTGGGGGCCCTGCGATGATACGAGTGGCGATCCTGGGCTCCACCGGGTCCATCGGGTGTAGTGCTCTGGAGGTGATCCGGAGGCATCCCGGGAGATTCCAGGTGGTGGCGCTGGCCGCCAATCGTTCCCTGGAATCTCTCGCGGAGCAGGTCCACCGACATCGGCCGGCCAAGGCCGTTCTGGTGGACGGCATGGAGGCGGAGGGAAGAGGGGACCTGCCCCAGGCCCAGTGGATGTGGGGTCGGGAAGCCCTGCTCGGGCTCACCCAGGACCCCGACGTGGACGTGGTGGTGAATGCACTCGTGGGAGCGGCGGGACTCGAGCCGACCCTTGCCACCCTGGAGGCGGGGAAACGCCTGGCCCTGGCCAACAAGGAGAGCCTCGTTGCGGGCGGTGCGCTGGTGGTGGCTGCCGCTGAAAGGGGAGGGGGCGAGCTCATCCCGGTGGATTCCGAGCACAGTGCCATTCTCCAGTGCCTGGAGGGGTATGAGATGGACTCGGTGTCCCGCATGGTCCTCACGGCTTCTGGGGGCCCCTTCCGGGGGCGGTCCCTGGAGGAGCTGTGGACGGTCCACCCGAGTCATGCCCTCAACCATCCCACCTGGAGCATGGGGGCGAAGATCACGGTGGACTCGGCCACCCTGGCGAACAAGGCGCTGGAGCTCATCGAGGCACACTTTCTCTACGGGATCGATTATGATTGTCTGGGTGTAGTGGTCCATCCCCAGTCCATCGTGCATTCGTTCGTGGAGTTCGTCGATGGATCGGTTCTGGCGCAGCTGGGGTTTCCTACCATGGAGCTCCCGATCCTCTACGCCATGAGCTACCCGGAGCGGTTGGAGGATTTCTCGCTCCAGACGTTCGATCCCGTGAAGGCCTCGCCGTTGGTCTTCGAGGAGTTGGACCGGGACACCTTCCGCCTCTTTGCCCTGGGAGAGCGGGCCGGAAGAGAGGGAGGGGCTTCTCCGGCGGCATACAATGCAGCGAATGAAGCGGCGGTGGAGGCCTTCCTCCGGGAACGGATTCGCTTCCCGGAGATGGCAGATGTAGTTGCTGCCGCGCTGGACGCCCTCAGTGGAGGGCAGATGGAGAGCCTCGAAGAGGTTCTCCAGGTAGATGTGGAAGCCAGGAGAGTTGCAGAGGCGGAGATAGACCGTCTGAGTCGAAGGGAATCGAGCACGAGATCATGACCGTCCTTGCCACCATCATCGTTTTGGGCGTTCTCATATTCGTCCACGAGCTTGGCCACTTCGGTGCGGCGAAGCTCGTGGGTGTCGAGGTCCAGCGGTTCTCCATCGGGCTGGGCCCCAAGGTCTTCGGCTTCAGGTGGGGGGAGACCGAATACGTCTTCAGCGCCATCCCCCTCGGGGGGTACGTGAAGATGGGTGGTATGGAGGACGAGGTCATGGAGATGGTGGAGGGAGGTAAGGGGGGTGGGAAGCGGGTCCCGGGCCCCCGGGATTTTGATGGGAAGCCTATCTGGGCCCGGACCATCGTGATATCCGCCGGCGTCATCATGAACATGGTCTTCGCATTCGTCATCTACACGGCGGTGGCCGGACTCTGGGGCGTCAGGCAATTCGCTTCGACCCGCGTGGGTGAGGTGCTCGAGGAATACCTGCCGGCGGGAGCC
>JASFRP010000532.1:0-3585 GCA_050114895.1 Gemmatimonadota bacterium | reverse complement strand
ATGCTCCCGCTGGGTCCCCCGGACTCGCCGCCTGCTGGAGCGGTCTGGATGTTGATGACCCCTGCGGTGGCCCCTCCCCCGTACAGGGATGCGCCGGGCCCCCGAAGGACCTCGATGCGCTGAACGTTGGACCAGTCCACGTCGTAGAGGTCCGGCGCGAAGCCGGTGGGATCGTTCAGTGGGAGGCCGTCCTGAAGGACCTTGATCCCCCGGAGGCCTCTCTCCGAGAGGATGCCTTGTCCGCGTATCGACATGTGCACCCGCTCCCCGTCGGCCTGGTTGTCCACCTTTACGCCCGGAACCATGCGCACGGCCTCGTCCGCGGCGACGGCCCGGGGCATGGCCTCCAGGGCACGGGTGTCCAGAACGGTGGTGGCGGCGGGATTCACACGCAGGGGGATCGCGGTGCGAAGCGCGGTGACCACGATCCCCATCTGTTCGTAGAAGACGAGCGTGTCGGATGCCGCCCCAGGAGCGGGGACCTGCTGCGGCGGCGTGGTGAGCTTATCGGGAGAAGGTCCCTGGACAGGGGCCGATGCGAACACCAGAGAACAGCACAGAACGAGCGTGCCCATGGCGTTTCACCTGCCTGTTGATGTGGATGGCGCCGGAGCTCGACGGGGATGCCCGGATGGAAGAGCGAGGCGGCGCGCAACAGAGAGACTCGTGTCGGGAAGATCGTGTTGAGGTCACGGAAAACGGAAAGAGGACGGGGATGGGGTAGGGTGTGGCCTGTTCCACACAGCTCCTTCGAAAGGGACGCTTGATGAGCAGCCCGTTCCAGGACTATCATGGCCCATACCGAGAGACCGGCCGTCCCAGCGCCGGAGCGCTTCTCGGGCCCTCCGAAGGGAGCCGGTCGGCTTGACAGGTCGCTGGAATGGAGGGAATCCAACTCATCACCCTCGGGCGGACGGAGCTCACGGGCACCGGCCGCCGGCCCATCCTCTCGGTGGTGTCTCAACCCAAGAGGTTTGCACTGCTGGTGTACCTGGAAGTGGAGGGATCGCGGGGTTTGATCTGGCGGGACACGGTAGCTGCACTCATCTGGCCCGACCGCGATCAGAGTGACACCCGAGCCAATCTCAGAAGGTCTCTCCACTTTCTCAGAAAGTCCCTGGGAGGTGACGTCGTTGTCGCCCGGGGCGACGAGGAGGTGGGGGAGTTTGCCCGCGCCGTCAACCAAGGCGCCCGTGGCGCCATCCAATAGTGAACTGCAGCATCGCGAAGTGGAACGAAGCGGGGAGTATCATGCGGAGGAGACAGCAGAGATTGGTTGTGCTGCCTGGGATCACCCTGGCTTTAACCGCTCACCTCGGTCTCGGCACCGCGGCAGCCCAACAAAACGTCAACCCGGCATTCGACTTTGACGGAATCGAAGCGTTCTGGGAGATCGTGGCGGTTCTGGAGTCGGACACCGAGCCAACAGCCTCCCAGTGGGATGCGTTCTTCGAAGCTCCTGGGTACAAGCGCCTGTCCGGAGAATTCGGGCGCGACTACTTCATGAACGCCCTTCGCGCGGTCTTCCTGCCCTCAGATGGCGGTTCAGCAGAGAAGATTGTCAGCGACTACGCCGAACGGGGCGGATTCCTCGGTTGGTACACGCCCCTGGTGTTGGAGGGTTTCCAGGATGCCTCCAGGGATCGTGATTGGCAGAGCCAACGGGTTCAGGAGCTCAAGACGTATCCGTACCTGGAGAAGGCCGCCGAATATGCGCTCCAATACCTTCCGGAAGAAGCGGTGGGCGAGTACCCGGCCGTCGATTTCGTGGTCTTCAGCGACTCGAGAGGATACACCCCCCTCATCCTGGGGATAGCGGGGAATGACACGCCTCCCCCCGAACAGCTCGCGTGCCTCCGCAGTCAAGGCCTGGACAGGCACTTTCCCTTTACCCTGCTCATGGCCCATGAATCGTTTCACATGTACCGCGGGTTGGTGGAGGAGATCGAGTTTCCGGAGACCGACCACCCCGACTACCCGATACTCTGGACGCTGGATCAGATGGTGAATGAGGGGATCGGAGACCTCATCAACCGCAAGCGGCTCTTCTACGGCGATGGATGTCTCTCCACGTCGGAGGAGGGGATCCGTTTCCAGCATGAGCAGCTGGCGCAGCCTGCGACCATACGGGTCATGGATGGGATCTTCTCGGAGATGGCGGACGCTCCGGAGCTGACGGACGTGCTGGGCCGGCAGTTCCAGGGTTTCATCACTCAGTCGGGGCATCCGACGGGGTTCTACATGGCCAACCTCATCGAGGAGGAGCTGGGAACTGAAGAGCTCAAGCGAGTTGTCCGGGACCCTTTCGGCTTTTTCGCACTCTTTAACCGGGCAGCCGAAGTCAACGGAGGAGCTCCAAGGTTCTCAGACAAGACCTTGACCTATCTGGAATCACTGGGAGCGAAGTACGGGAAGAACTGAAGCCCAGGAGCCCGGAGGCCTATGGGCCCCTTCCATACGGACCAACCCAAGGGCCGGACCGGGCTGGACCGGGTGATCCCTCTCTCCGGAGCAGGCACATGAGCATCGAGATCCTGTCGGACCTGGTCCACTCCCGCAAGCCGCTCAAAGGTGAGTCCCAGCGCGGGAGCCCACCCTCCCTCGGTGTCCCGGCGCCATTTCGAGACGGCGGCTCTCGCCGCTCAGCTCCCTTGTCCTGGAGCCTCCTCTACTCCGTAGTTGCCCTCGCGGCTGGCTGGCCCGGTCCCCTCGGGGCACAGCTCGATTCCGTCGTCGTGGCCGATGCGTGGGCCCGGGTCGATTCCCTCGCCGCGAGCGTAGTCCGGGAGTCGGGGCTTCCGGGCCTCGCCCTGGCCATCACCGACGAGAGAGCCCTGATGCACGAGGTCTATCTTGGTGAGGCGGACATCAAGACCGGCCGTCCCGTCACTGCGGCGACGCTCTTCCAGATCGGGTCCATCACCAAGTCGTTCACCGCCCTGAGTCTCATGCGCCTCGCCGACAGGGGCATCTTCGATCCGGATCGTCCGGTGTCGGAGTATCTCCCCTGGTTTTCGGTCCGGTCAGAATTCGGACCGATCACGGGACACCACCTCCTCACCCACTCGGCGGGGATTCCGTCCAACCGGGACGACATTCCCTCCTCACCGTATCAGGCTTTCGCCCTGCGGGAGCGGCGTACCGCCTGGGCTCCGGGAGAGCGCTTCCTCTACTCGAACGTGGGCTACCAGGTCCTCAGCGTTCTTCTGGAACGATTGGACGGCCGCCCGTACGAAAGGATCCTCGCCGAAACGATCTTCGCTCCAGCCCGAATGGAGACTGCCCGCCCCGTGATCACCCTGGAGTCCCGCCAGGCTCAAGCCGTGGGTTACATCCCACCCTTCGACGACCGACCGCACCACCCTTCCCGCGGCCTCATAGAGGCGCCCCACTTCCCGTACGACGTGGGGGACGGGTCGATCCAGGCTACCGCCCGGGACCTGGCCGCGTATGCTCGGCTGATTCTGAACCGTGGCGTGGGGCCAGGAGGCCGGGTGGTCACCGAGGACGCGTTCCGCCGGTTCTCCACGGGGTACGTGCAGGATGGGACGGCACGCTACGGGTACGGCATCCGGGTTCAGGAGG
>JASFRP010000531.1:0-3590 GCA_050114895.1 Gemmatimonadota bacterium | reverse complement strand
TCGCAGGCAGTGGCAGCGACAACAGCCAGGAGCAGGGCGAGCGATATGGATGCAGGTCTTTTCGACATTGTCATTTCCTTATCTCTGGCCGTATCCAGTTGCGTCATCTCTCGCGTTCCAGGACTCCGGTAACGCTGTTGTCTCGGGTGAAGTACTTCTGGGCCATGCGCATGAGATCCTCGGCGGTGACCGCCATCCTCTGCCGATACTGTTCTTCGATGAACTGCCACTCGTAGGCTATTTCCATCCGTGCCAGCGAGCTGGCGATACCCGTGCCCCGGAGACTCAGGAGGAAGTCGGCCTCCACCTGGTTCTTCACACGCTCCAGGAGCTCAGGGTCCACCGGCCGGGTCTTGGCCGCCTCCAGGAAGGACCACAGCTCTCCTTCCACGACATCCGAGGAGGTCACCTGCCTGCGATTCACCTCCTTCACCGTGGCGGAGACGCTGAATGATCCATCGTACTCGGAGGTGGAGGCGCGAGCCCTGACCCCGGTTGCGTGCTCCCGGTCCAGGACCATGGTCTCGTACATGTCTCCCGAGCGGGAGCTCATGACCTCACCCAGTATGTAGAGGGGGGCCAGGTCTTCATGCCACACGGGAGGAATGTGGAAGAGGATCTGGACCGACGGGTTCGTGGCGGCCCGCCCGTACACACGCTTTTCGATGTAGGGCGCGTCGAAGTCGGGGCCCACGGTCTCCCGGTAGAAGTTCGGGCTGGGCTCCTGGGTCCTCACCCGAGGGGACTTGCCCCGGGACGGGATGGACCCGAAGTACTCCTGAACCTTGGCCATGACGGCGTCCACGTCGATGTCGCCGGCCATGACCAGCACCGCGTTGTCCGGGCGGTAGTACAGATCCCGGTACTGCTGCATCTCCTCACGGGTGATGTTGCTCACGTCGGACATCCACCCCACCACGGACCAGGAATAGGGGCTAGCGGCGTAGAAGGTGGCGTTGAGCTGCTCGTTGAAGAAGAATCCGGGGCGGTTCTCGCTCATGCGCCGCTCCTCGGCGATGACGTCCCGCTCCGAATAGAACTCCCGGAAGACGGGGTTCACCATGCGGTCGGCCTCCAGAGCCAGGAAGAGGTCGATCTTGTTCTTGGGAAGGGTCACGTAGTACTGAGTCATCTCCTGGCCGGTGGAGGCGTTGATGCCCGTGCCGCCGGCCTCCTGGTAGGCTCCCCAGAGCTCCTCGCTGAGGATAGTCTCTTCCCTCTGCTCGTTGATGAGATCGGAGATCTGGGCCTTCCACTCGATGATCTTGGCGTCGTCCCGGCCGGTGATCTTGGACTCTTCCTCGATGATCTGGGCCATGATCCCGTCGATCTGGGCCATGATCTCCGCGTCCCGCTCCTGCGTCCCGGGCTTCACGCCCATGGAGTTGGAGCCCTTGAACATCATGTGTTCGTGGAAGTGGGAGATGCCCGTGATGCCGGGGCGCTCATTCACCGAGCCCACGCGGTAACCCAGGATGCATCGGATGAGCGGAGTCTCGGGCCTCACCACCATGAGGACCGTCAGGCCGTTGTCCAGCGTCCTTTCGATCACCTGGTCGGCCAGGCTCAGCTCCTGCGCCCCGGATCCGGCTCGCGGCCCAGGGGTGGCGAGGAGCACGGTCAGCAAGAGAGCCAACCGTGCGGGGCGTGATCTGATCATGGAACCCTCCGAAAGTTGCCTGTGGCTGAGTTGAAGCCGGAAAGCCAAGAAACGCAGAAATCCCCGTTGGGATGCGGGAGGGTATTCTACGGCATTGTCCGGTGCTCAACCAGGTCAAGGGAAAAGGGGAGTTCGGCATGGGATAGATGATGAGAAGAGAGGCGCGTTCGGATTCCTCGGTCCGCCGCTGTCACACCCGGACCGCCCCCACCATCTGCCTTTCTTGACCCGTCCCGCCCGCCTTGCCCACATTTTTCAGTTGCCTCATGGGCTCGTGAGGCCGCCCCCGAGATCTCCATTCCCATGAACGTGGTAAGAGAACATGATGCGTGTAGTGATACTCTTTTCCCTGGCCTTCGCACTCCTGTCCAGCCCTCTGGATGCACAGGGCACGAGGCCTGTCCGCGACGACGTGGGCTTCACCTGGGACGCCCAGCAGATGGGACGCCTGATCGACTACCTGAACGAGGGCGAGACGGCGCCTCCCCCTCCATCGAACATCGTCGCGGCCATCGCACCGCATGACGACTATCTGTACGCCGCAAGGGTGTACTACCCGCTCTACAGGGTTCTCAGGGCAAGGGAGGTCGTCATATTCGGCGTGACCCACGGCGGCGTAAGACAGGCGATGGGGAATCCTCACGACATCGTGATCCTGGACAACTTCGAGGACTGGACCGGGCTCGGCCACACCGTCGGCATCTCTCCGCTACGGGAGTACGTCAAGGCCCACCTCGGCAGCTCCGATTTCATCGTGAGCGATGAGGCCCAGGCGCTGGAGCACTCCATCGAGGCGGAAATCCCTTTTCTCCAGTACTACAATCCGGACGTCCAGATTACCCCGATCATGGTCACACAGATGCCCTTCGAGAGGATGAACGAGGTCACGGACAGGCTCTCGAAGGTGATCGCCGACTACATCGAGGAGAACCACCTCGTCCCCGGTAGAGACATCGCTTTTCTCGTCTCTTCGGATGCCGATCACTACGGGGAGGATTTCAACAACTCCCCATACGGCGAAGACGCCAGGGCACACGAGGAGGCCACGGCGAACGACCGGCGAATCGCCCATGCGCACCTCGAGGGGGTCCTTTCTTCGGAGAGGATGCAGGGTTTTATCGGAGAGATGGACAGCGTGGTGTGGTGCGGGAGGTACGCCATACCGTTCGGGCTACTTACGTCCGAGAAGATCGTCCACAGGCTGAGCGGGGGACAGCTGGAGGGAAGGGTCCTGAGGTATTCGGATACCTACACGGAAAGCGTTCTACCTCTGAGAGGCACGGGCATGGGAACGACGGCGCCGGCCTCCTACAAGCACTGGTGCGGCTGGCTCTCGGCGGCGTACTACATAGCCAGGTAGAGGGAACCGGCGGGGTTCCCACTGGGGGTACATTCATCCATGCGCTACGAAGGAACCCTCTACCGACCGCCCTCCGAGGCTCGCTCCTACATACTGCAGGCCACCATCGGCTGCTCCCACAACCTGTGCGTGTACTGCGACATGTACCGGGACAAGAGCTTCCGGAACCGGGAGCTGAAGGAAGTCCTGGAGGACGTGGAAGTGGCTGCCAAAGCCTACCCGGGCGTCAGGAAGGTCTTCGTGGCCGACGGGGACGCTCTGGTCATGGACACCCCCCGATGGCTCATCATCCTCCGAGCGCTGTCATCGGGGTTTCCCGACCTGCGCAGGGTTTCCTGCTATGCGACGGCCCGGAATGTCCTGGGGAAGAGCGAGGCGGAGCTCCGAGAGCTGAAGGAGGCAGGCCTCACCCTCCTCTACATCGGCCCCGAGTCCGGGGACGACGTGACGTTGAAGCGCATCGTCAAAGGAGGGACCTTCCAGGATCACGCCGAGGCCGCCCGGAAGGCACACGCCGCCGGGATGAAGACCAGTGTCATCTTCCTCCTGGGAGCCGGCGGCTCGGATCGG